>DJKT01000015.1 GCA_002436205.1 Candidatus Peribacter sp. UBA6535 | reverse complement strand
TTTCTACAAGTTATAGTCCTGAGAGACCAGAAACAGTTTATTGTGAGAAATGTTATCTTAGTGAGGTATACTAGCCGCCATGCCTACTTGTACCCATTGCTCAGAGTCCTTCGAAGTAGAGGCTGACGAACAGGCGTTTCATGCTGAAATGGACGTACCAGCTTCACGTCAGTGCCCTCATTGTAGGTTTATCCGCAGATTAGAAGACCGAAATGCACGTAACCTCTACAAGAGGAAATGTGACCTGACCGGTAGGGAATTCATTTCTCCTTATTCTAAAGTCCCCTTCCCGGTGTACCATCCTGATGAGTGGTTTACGGACAAATGGGATGAAATGGATTACGGAAAAGATATTGATTGGAACAGGCCATTTTTCGATCAACTTTTAGAGCTGTTTAATACTGTTCCTCACCAAGGCCAATTTATCTGCCCTGGGACTATTGAGAATAGTGACTATGTTAATAGTGCCGGATACTTAAAGAACTGCTATCTGATAGCGGAGACTGACTACAACGAGAACTGCATGTATGGAAATCGCGTATTTCACAATCAGTACGTTGTCGATGTGAGCAATATTTCTAACTCAGAGCTCTGTTACGAATGCGTTGATGTCCGAAAATGTCACAGTGCCAGATACTGTCTCGACTGCGAAAATTGTAGTGAGAGCTTTTTTTGCCGTAACTGCATCAGCTGCAAAGATTGCATCGGCTGTATGAATCTTCGACAAAAGCAGTACTGTATTTTTAATGAACAATTTACAAAGGAGGAGTATGAAAAGAAAAAAGCAGAGCTTGGCGTCCACACACATTCTGGTGTGGAAGCGCTGCGAAAGACGGCTAGGGAATTTCAACTGACACTGCCAAACCGCTTTGTCCAAACAGAGCAGATAGAAAACTCTACGGGGGATCATCTTTATGATTCAAAAAATGCAACTGAATGCATCGATAGTTGTGATCTTGAAGACTGCAAATACTGTGTACGTGTTTTTAATGTAAAGAGTGCAATGGACTACACCGCCTGGGGGGATAAATCTGAACGCATGTTTCAGTGTGCATCATGTGGAGATGGCTGCTACAACCTGCGGTACTGCACAACGTGTACTACCAACTGCAGTGATCTTACGTATTGCGGACACTGTGCAAGTTCAAAAAATTGCTTTGGCTGCGTGGGGCTCAAAAAGAAGCAATACTGCATTTTTAATAAGCAGTACACCCAAGAGGAATACGAGGAGACTGTGCCAAAACTGATTGAGCACATGAAGACTACCAATGAGTGGGGTGAATTTTTACCACAGAGTTTCTGCGCCTTTGGCTATAATGAAACTCTCGCTATGGAATACTTTCCTCTCACAAAAGAAGAGATTCTTGCTAAGGGGCATCGATGGAAAGAAACAGAAGATGTAAAACTGGAAGTGGAAAAATCTGTAGAGGCAAATCGCCTCCCAGAATCTATTGCAGATGTCCCGGATGACATCCTAAACTGGGCTGTGGTGTGTGAAGTAAGCGGGCGTCCCTTTAAGATCATCAAGCAGGAGCTCGATTTTTACCGACAAATGAATATTCCAATTCCGCATCTACACCCAGATGAGCGACATAACAGGCGCGTAGCTCTGCGTCCATCCTGTGTATTCTTTGATCGCTCCTGTGACAAGTGCCAGAAATCAATCAAAACAACATTTGCCCCCGAAAGACCCGAAATCATCTATTGCGAGGAATGCTTTCTTGCTAGTGTGTACTAGATGAAAAAGACCTGTGGCAGCTGCTCGGCAGGGTTTGAAGTAACAGATGAAGATCTGGTGTTTCTCGATAGCCTGTCGCCTGTATTCAATGATACGAAGATCCCCATTCCACCTCCTACACTCTGCCCAGATTGCAGGCAGCAGAGGAGACTATGTCAGGGGAATGAATTTACACTGTATACAGGGACATGTGACAAATGTAGCAAAAACGTTATCACACAGTTTGCGCCTGGATATCCGGCCCCTGTGTGGTGCAGAGATTGTTGGCTCAGTGATGACTGGAATCCTCTGGACTTTGGCCTGGAACTTGATTTGAACCGCTCAATTCTTGATCAGTTTATGGAGCTTAGGTCGAAAGTTCCTACACAATGTCTTGATATTGACGGGGAGAACCAAAACTGTGATTACATCCACTACGCAGGATTCTCCAAAAACTGCTACATCATCATGCACGCGGACTTTTGTGAAGACTGTCTGTATGGATATGGCTTTAAGAAAAATACATCTTGTGTTGACGGGTTTTACAACCTCCACTGCGAGCTGTGTTACGACTGCATTGATATTTATAAGTGCTACGCCCTAAAGGGTTGCCAGGAATGTAATAACTGTAACTCCAGTGCTTTCCTTCGAGATTGCATTGGATGTACAGATTGCTTTTGCTGTACAGGGCTTCGGGAGAAAAAGTACTGTTTCGAAAACGAGCAGTTATCAAAAGAAGAATACGGGAAGAAGATGCAAGAAATTGACCTAGGGTCATACTTTCAGTATCAAAAGTGGAAGATTCGCCGAGCGGAATTGGAAAAATCTCATACTTTCAAGGAATACACCGGTCATAACCTCGAGCAGTGCCTTGGAGACCATCTGACAAATTGCAAGGAGTGTGTACAGTGCTTTGATTGTGAGGATGGAGAGACACTCAAGTACTGCAGCCAACTTGTACTAGGTGCAAAAAACTGCATGGACATCTACCAGTACGGAACTGGCTTGCAACAATCGTATGACTGCGCCATTGCCGGTGATAACAGCTATCATATTCTCTTTTCGGTACAGATATTTAGCTCTGGACTTGATAACTATTACAGCTACTTTCTTGAGTCTTGCAAAAGCATGTTTGCGTGCACGCAAGTACGCAGCGGTAGAAACTGTATTCTCAATAAACAGTACACAGAGGAGGAATGGAATGAACTTGTGCCTAAGATTATAGAGCGAATGAGGCAAGACGGGCAGTGGGGTGAGCTGTTTCCCATTACGTTCTCTCAGTTTGGATACAACGAAACAACCGCACAAATGTACTACCCACTAAGTAAAGAAGGAGCCTTAGCAAAGGGGTACAAGTGGTGTGACTACGTGCAACCTGATCCACCAAATACGAAAATAATTGAGGCAAGTCAGCTTCCAGATAATATCAACGACATCCCTGAGGATGTTCTCAATTGGGCTATTCGTTGTGAAAAGACTGGAAAGTTATTTAAGCTCACGTCACAAGAATTTAAGTTTTACAAGGAACAAGGTATTCCTGTACCCAGACGTAATTGGTACCAGAGGCACCTTGATCGCTTTCACCTGCGAAATCCTCGAAAATTCTGGGACAGAACCTGTGCAAAGTGCCAGAAGGCTATTCAAACTAGCTATGCCCCAAATAGACCTGAAATCGTCTATTGTGAGCAGTGCTATCTGAGTGAGGTATACTAGATCTCAATGCAAAAGAATTGCACGAAATGTTCGGCAGAGTTTGAGATTGCAGACTGGGATTTAGAATTTCTTAGAAGAGTTTCTCCAACTATACGAGGTAAGCAGTACACCATCCCTCCTCCAAATCTCTGTCCAGAGGAACGATTTCGGCGGCGCTTAGCATTCAGAAATGAGCGGCA
>DJKT01000041.1 GCA_002436205.1 Candidatus Peribacter sp. UBA6535 | reverse complement strand
TTTGATGGAGAGGAGGTGGTGGCCTCCAAAGAGGAGAAGGATATCTACGATGCTCTGGATCTGCGGTATTTCGAGCCAGTAGAGAGAGTTGGATCCCTCTAAAACTGCAAGAATCCACTTTCGGAAGTGATCTGATACTGCTTAACTAAGTTCGCTTAAAAGGAGAGGTCGCATAGTGGCCTAGTGCGCACGCTTGGAAAGCGTGTAAACCTGCAAGGGTTTCGGGGGTTCGAATCCCCCCCTCTCCGCCACAATTTACGCCTTACTCTTATTTCGATGTACTACAGGTTCCACTGCAGTGCATTTGTCCGTATTTTGTCCAAACTGCCGTATTTACAGCAAGAGCGATAATGGTAAGAGAGTTTGGCGTGGAGACAAATGAGGCAGCACCAGCACCAAAGAATGCTTTGTATACAGCGATAATGGCTATGAGTTCTGTGAGGGTGAGTACACCGAGAATGATTTTACCCATAATGGCGCAGGGTTTTACTGAGCAGTAGGATTTCATAGATGAAGAGGGAAATATCAGAAGTATTGTAGCACATAGCCCACTCTTCATTCATAATTCTTCTACACATGAAGATCTCTCTTACATGGCTCGGCGATTATATTGAATTTACAGAAGACGATCCGCAGAAGATTTCGGATGCTATTACAGCACACGTTGCGGAAGTCGATGCGGTAGAGGTACAGGGAGAATTACTCGAGCATTGTTGCATCGGAAAGCTCATCAGTATTAGTAAGCATCCTAATGCAGACAAGCTTCAGCTCTGTGAAGTTCTGACTGATAAGGGAAGCAAGTATGTTGTTTGTGGTGGAACGAACCTACGTATTGGTATGCGCGTTGCCTTTGCACACGTTGGTGCCAGAGTGAAGTGGCATGGTGAGGAATTGATGACACTTGAACCTGTGAAGATTCGTGGAGAGCAAAGCGAAGGAATGATTTGCGCCGCAGAAGAGTTAGGCATCGAAACAATCTTCCCTGAATGTACCGGTCATGACATTGTTGATATGGGAGATGGAGATTTAGACATCGGTAAGCCAATGAAAGAAGCTCTTGGACTTGCTGATGTTGTATTACATATCGACAACCATGCAATCACACACAGGCCAGATCTCTTTTCACATTTTGGATTTGCAAGAGAGTGTATTGCAATAGGTATTGCCAACTGGAAGAGCACTCCCGAAATCAAAGATATTCAGTTTACCAATGACTCCCTTCCTTTCAAGATTCATGTTGATAGCCCGGCTTTGGTGCCGAAGTATTCAGGGTGCATGTTAGAGATAGAAGGTATTGGAGAGACACCTGATTGGATGAAGAGGCGACTGGAAGCAACAGGTTGGAGATCAATCAATCTTCCGATTGATATCACCAACTACGTCATTATGGAAATGGGAATGCCGATGCATAGTTTCGATGCAGATGATTTAGTAGGTGACGTACACATGCGTACCTCAAAAAAAGGCGAGACTATTGTTACTCTTGATTCCGTAGAGCGAGAACTTCCCGATGGAGCATTAGTCATTAGTGATGATGAAGGTATTTTCGATCTGTTAGGAATTATGGGAGGATTACGCAGTTCCACGAAAGACAGTACAAAACGTATTTACCTGCATGGAGCTATTTTGGATGCTACGACTATTCGACATGGTATTCTTGCCACAGGTCACAGAACTGATGGGTCAACAGTGTACGAAAAGGGAGTACCAGCATGTTTTTCGGAACCGGGATTGAAGCGTGCTGTATCACTTTTTCTTGACTTGGTTCCGGGTGCTCGCGTTGTCTCTGAATTAGAATCCTGGGGAGATATTGGAAAGGCAGAGCCCATAGATCTTTTTGTAGAGCGTGCTAATGCATTGCTTGGAGTAGAAATTGAACAAAAACGTATGACGAAAATTCTGTCTGATCTTGAATTTGACGTACAAGATAAAGGAAAGGGAGTTCTTAGTGTTACTCCACCACTGCATCGCTTGGGTGACATCGAAGGTGAGCATGATCTTATCGAAGAAGTGGGTCGTATC
Source organism: Candidatus Peribacter sp. UBA6535 (assembly GCA_002436205.1). Taxonomy (GTDB): domain Bacteria; phylum Patescibacteriota; class Gracilibacteria; order Peribacterales; family Peribacteraceae; genus UBA2170. The sequence goes on along the minus strand of DJKT01000041.1, from coordinate 54,145 downwards.
TATGGATACAACGCGATAGAGAATGTATTACCCAGTGCCTCTATTTCTCCTCCTGCACGTGACCTGCGTACGAACAAGGTGCGCGATCGCCTAGTTAACCAAGACTACATAGAACTCTTACCTCTTAGTCTTATTGGTCCAGAGCTTCTGAAGAAAAGCAAAATATCTATGGATGATTGTGCAGAACTTGAAAATGCCATTGGTCATGAGACGAGCATTATGACTCCATCTACATTGCCCGCATTACTCGAACAAGCTGGAAAGAATATGTTGGAGGTAGAGGAGCTACTTCGAACGTTTCATGTTTCTACTGTGTTTAAAGAACAAGCAGATTCGCATACCGAACTTGGTGCACTTATTGCTATGCGCAGCGGTACAGACCTCAAGTCCGATCCGTTCTTTTTACTGAAACAAGAGGTGACATCAGCATTGCAGGATGCAGGATACGCAGTGACGATTGATGTCTGTAAGAGTGTTCCGGATTTCGCGTACACAGGACGATGTGCGGATCTTCTAGTCGATGGAAATGTCATAGGTACTATTTTTGAAGTACATCCTAGTGTTCGTAGTAACTTCGATCTTCCTGCCAATGCCGCAGCAGTCACTATCAATCTTTCTGCAGTGCTTGCGCTTGATCCACAAGAAAAAATCTTCTCTGCAATCTCTGAGTATCCAGCAGTAAGCTACGACACGACGGTAGCAATGAGTCATAGCAAGAGCGTGGGAGAACTACTCGCGGATATTAGAAAATCTTCCAAGCTTTTGGAGTCTGCGGAGGTAGCTGATCTTTATGGTAAAGAGAGCGGAGAATACAAACTCACATTGCGCTGTACCTATCGATCGGCAGAGAAAACACTTACAGAAGAGGAAGCCAAAAAAGAGTTTGCAAAGGCAGAGAAGATTCTTGGTGTATAATGCAGAGCCTATGAGGCCGACACTATCCACAACTGGCGGAGATCGCGGAAAAACAAGTCTCTTTGGTGGCGATAAAGTATCAAAAGCGAGTTATAGACTTCATGCATATGGGACTGTTGATGAGTTGAATGCAGTGCTCGGACTTATTCTTGCAGAGCGAGATGTTCCCGAAGAACTCAAAGAGCAATTGCATGAAGTACAGAAAGATTTGTTTTGCATGGGGGCGGATCTTGCAACGCCACTGAATAAATCTTCTGAGCGCGTAGTAAGAATCGCAGAGAGTGATACGGAGCGCATAGAGCAGTGGGGGTCGGTGCTCGAAGGAGATTTACCTGCGTTACAAAAGTTTGTGTTACCCAGTGGTTGTAGGGCTGGTGCACTGCTGCATCAGGCACGGACTATTTGTCGCAGAGCTGAGAGGTGGCTGGTGCATTTGGCAGAAGAAGAACCCATCAATGATCAATCCCTCATCTATCTTAATCGTCTCAGTGATTATTTCTTTCTGGTTTCTCGTGCAGTAAATAAAGCAGCAGGTACCGAGGAGAAGGAGTGGCTACCCGAATAGGGGCCAGAAGTTCATAAGAAGGAGTGTGGAGAATATCACCACAAGCGGTACTCCAATAACAACGAATAGTGTTTTTGAATCTTGGTCTTTAGGCTTCACGCTTAAATACAGACTGGTACCTCCAAACAGCACTCCGGCAAGTATCAGAGGAAGATCTGCGACGCGTAGCCACCATCCACCAAAGGGGGTGATTTCGTTATATTGCAGCATATAGGCAACGAAAAATGAGCCTCCCAGTACATAGAAGATAAATCCCGAGAGCTTTTTAAGGTACGTAATCACAGGGGGATTCTAGACTATTTTCCTTTCTTCTGCACAGTCAGCCTGACGCGACCCTTCTTACGACGGCGTGACAAGAGCTTCCGTCCGTTCTTTGTGGACATTCTCTGGCGGAAACCGTGTTTCCTAAGTCGCCGACGCCATTTGAGCTTTCCTAGCATTGTGGGAGCAGCCTACGGACGGGATAGGTCTCGGTCAACCATAAAAACACGAAATTCGAAGCCAGAAATCCGAAAGAATACTAATGTGGGTAATATCTCGTATTTCGGATTTCGCGCTTCGGTCTTGCCCGCTACACTGCTTCAACATGCCGTATTCCACTCAAGCCCTTTCTTCCGGCCTTCCTGTCTTAACCGCTTCTGCTGATGGAACAGCTTCTGTAACGGTTATGGTATTTGCAGGAGCAGGTTCTCGCTACGAACAGGAACATGAGCGTGGGATCTCTCATTTCCTTGAACATATGTTCTTTAAAGGGGGAGATCGTTACAAGAATACCAAGGAAGTAAGTATGGCTATTGATGGTGTAGGAGGAGAGTTTAATGCGTTTACCGGCAAAGAGTACGCAGGGTATTACGTTAAAGTTGCTGCGGAGAATATTGATCTTGGTTGTGATGTGATTGGCGACATGCTCTGCAATGCATCGTTTCCGCAAGAGGAGATCGAAAAAGAACGTGGTGTGATTATCGAAGAAGATCGTATGTACCAAGACACGCCGATGTACAGAGCGGGGTGGGATTTTGAGGAGTTGATCTTCGGAGATGTCCCACTAGGTTGGGATACGATTGGTACCCATAAGGTGATAAATTCTGTACAACAGGCAGATTTTCAAAAACACAAAGATCGTCTCTACACACCGGATAACTTAGTGATTACCTTTGCAGGAAAAATTGATGAAAGCCAAGCACTGGACCTTGGAGAGAAGTACTTTGGCAAGATTGGAGGAAAGAAAGATGGAGAGTTTCCGCCGTTAGAAACATATGGATCTGACAAAGTATTTCTGCGGACAAAAAAGACAGAGCAATCACATCTTGTTATTGGTGTTCCGGGAATTTCTTCACAAGATCCTCGTCACTTTGTTCATAAGCTACTTGGTATTATTCTTGGAGGAAATATGAGTAGTCGCATGTTCTTAAATATTCGTGAAGCAAAGGGAATGTGCTATTACATAGATACCGATAGTGATGCGTATCTGGATGCCGGAGCTCTTACGACAAGAGCAGGGATCGATCAGTCTCGATTGGATGAAGCAATCAAACTTATTATTGCTGAGTATGACAAAGTCGTGGAGGGTGGAGTGGAGGATGATGAAGTTGCACGTGCAAAGGCGTATCTCAAGGGTTCCATCATTCTCTCATTAGAAGATAGTGAGGAGCTCGCACATTTCTATGGGAAGCAGAAGCTATTGTATCCAAAGATCCGCGATATTGAGGAGTACATTACTGAGATTGAAAAAGTAGAAAAAGGTGAGATCGACCAGTTGGCGAAGGATTTGCTTGCACACGAAAACCTTCGTTTGGCGGTAATTGGAAACACAGATAACAAAGCAGGACTTGAATCATTACTTCAATAATTATTTAACTATATCACTATGGAAAAAACACTCATCCTTCTCAAGCCAGATTGCGTACAGAAAAACCTCATAGGAAGGGTTATTGCTCGCTTCGAAGAAGCAGGGTTCATTATTCGTGCCTGTAAAATGATTCAACTCACAGATGACGTACTCCGTGAACATTACGCACACATCGCAGAGTTTCCGTTCTACCCTGATGTTGAAACCTTTATGAAAGAGACACCGGTAGTGGCTTTAGTTCTTGAGGCTGACGGTATTATCGACAAGATGCGTGAGATGCTTGGTGTAACAGATTGTCTTGAAGCAGCGGAAGGAACAATCCGTGCAGAGTGGGGAAGCAAAGAAGAAGGTAAGAACAAGATGTGTAATATTGCTCATGCTTCTGACTCTGCAGAGACTGCAGAAGTGGAGGTGAAGAGGTTCTTCTCAGAAGACGAATTGTTCTCGTACTAGAACTACTCTCCCTTTGTCAGGAGTTCAAGCGCAGTATCCAGTTGAGGATCTTCTTTTGCTTGTATCTGTTCTCGCGTACGTTCTACTTCGATATCCGGAGAGACTCCTTCTTTACCAAGATCTTTTCCATCAGGGGTAAGCCATCTGGCTGTTGTAATACGCACACTGGTTCCACCGGGGAGATCGAATACTTCCTGTACGGTTCCTTTCCCAAAACTTTTCTTTCCGATGATGGTTGCTCTACTTTGATCCTGCAATGCTCCTGCGAGGATTTCTGATGCAGAAGCAGATCCTTCATTAATGAGGACAACGAGAGGAATATCTTCTGCGATAGGACGTCCGGTGACGTAGTGGTGTGTTGGCTCTCCTTCGCGACGCTCAACGGACACCACTTTTCCTTTTGTAAGGAACATGGAAGACAGATCAATTGCTTTGTCTAAGTAGCCACCTCCATTAAATCGTACATCAACAATGAGACCATCAACCCCTTCTTCCAAATGACTCTTTACACTTTCTTCCACCTCTTCGGTTGTTGTGTCACCAAAGCGGTTTAACGAGATGTATCCAATGCGTTTTTCGTCATATTCTTTAATCTCTGACTCTACACTTGGTACTTTAATATCGTCACGAGTAATAGTGATATCCAATGAGCCTTCTCCTTCCCGTTTCACAGTCAGTGTGACATCTGTGCCCTTTGGTCCACGAATGAGTTCCACTGCATCCCCCAAGCTAAATCCTTCAACACTTTTCTCATCTACATGTGTAATGACGTCTTCGGGGATAAGCCCGGCCGCTTCCGCTGGAGAGCCTTTTAGCGGAGCTACAACGACAATTTCTTCATCGCGGAGCGTAAGCTCTGCACCAATACCTTGTAGTTTTCCATTGAGAGACTGTTTAAATTCCTTGTTTTCCTTTGGAGGCATAAAGGTGGTGTATGGGTCACCAATGGCATCGACAAGACCAGATGTGGCCCCATGCAACATTGTTGCTGTCTTTAGTTTTTCTGGTTCTATGTAATGTTTTGCCATAAGCCTCCAGACACTCCAGAGCAGGCTGATATCCACCTCCTCTTTCGGATCACTTACGAGAACACCACTACCAACACCTCCTGCAAAGGATTCTTCGAGAGCGGAGAATTCATGTTCTAACTTTTGATCTGCATGTGACATACCAATTTGCACACCAAGGAATAGTGTGGCAACAGGGAGGACAACGAGAGTGAGGTTTTTGAGGAGTTTGATCATACCGACACATACTACATTGACACCGAGAAAAAGTCGTAACTTGTCCTACAAAAATCTTTGACTTGCTAGAATGTTCTCTCATGGAGACAGCAACCATCAATCAGAATATGACCGTGCGAGAAATTATTACACTCGTACCTGCTGCTGCAGATATTATGCTGGAGTATGGACTCCACTGCTTCTCTTGCAGCGTAGGTGGCGTAGAGACTCTTGCAGAAGGGTGTCAGATGCATGGGTTTGATACAGATACACTTGAGGCTCTGGTAGAAGATATAAACGACGCCATTGGTAAGGCACCTGCTCGCCCACAGGAGATTACAGTTACAGTAGACGCTGCGCGTGGTATTCGTGATATTGCGAGTGCAGAAGACAAACTAGATCAAATTCTTATCATTACTCTGGATGAACAGGGAGGATTTTGCTTGGAGTTTCAGGAAAAGCCTCTTAAGGGAGATATAGAATTTACACATCCGGAAGTTTCTGATGTGCGTATCTTTGCTTCTGTTCTTACACTTAGTCGTATTGGTGGTGCAACAATCGATGTACGAGAGGGGAGATTTAAATTAAATCTTCCTGAGGACGAGGGGTGTTGTAGTAATGGAGGATGTGATTGCAAGTAGTTCGGGTTATACTGTGGCTATGATTCGTCTGCCAGCCTCTCTCGAGCGTAAGCTGAAAGAACTGTTTTCACGGGCGGAAGATCGCAATCGTTTTGTCGCAGAAGTACTTACTGTCGCTTTGGAACAACAAGATTTACAATTTCAACGGGAGCAGCAGCCAAGCGTTGGTGGTGTATTACATTTATTTACTGATGGAGGATCTCGCGGCAACCCCGGTCAGTCAGCAATTGGTGTGATATTGGAAGATCCAGTTCGTGGGGAAGTTATTCGTGAACATTACGAACGCATAGGCATAGAGACAAACAATGTTGCTGAATATAGAGCGCTAGTAGAAGGGTTAAAAATGGCGAAACGATTTCACCCTAATCGCCTTATTTGTCATTTGGATAGCGAACTTATAGTGAAACAATTAAATGGTGAGTACAAAGTAAAAATGCCTACTCTCAAACCATTATTCGATGAAATTAATGAGCTATCGAAGAATTTCGAAGATATTAAGTTTGTACACATTCCGCGTAGTGATAACTACCGTGCAGATGCACTTGTGAATAAGGCGTTGGATGAACATCCCAGCCCTCACTATGAGAAGCCATAATTATGGAAAGCGAGGAAGGCGAAGAGCGCGAGGATTCTTCGCAGTCTTCGCAGTCTTCGCAGTCCTCCCAGTTGAACTATCTGCTGCATCCTACTATCCCGAGCTCCTCTATCGATACGATCATCATTTGTTTGCGATTAATCCGAATGAATATCCTTCGTGGAGAAAGACGGAAGAGGTGTGGATGTATCAGGGGTTACCTATTACTCCTCCTCAGGAGTTGCGCACCGACGGAGATGCTATGCCTGATTTACCCGAGGGAATAACACGAACTCTTAGTAGTGTGTGGAATATCGAAGCCATAGAGCATACCATCGCGCAGCGCATATCAGTGGTTATCGATCGTCCCCGTGGCGAAGTGACCATACGTGAAGAGGATAACCAGATTACCTTTGAAGGAGTTGGGTTTCTTGGAAAACATGTTAATACCTATCGTACAGCTCTCCTGACTATTGATGCACTAGAGCGCAATGTCATAGATATTCATTTACCAGTAACAGAGAGGCAGCCTGTCATGCATGTACTAGATTCTCATTTGCAAGATATTGGCATTCGTGAAGTTGTGGCAATTGGAGAATCAAACTTCGCACGTTCTGCAAAGGCTCGACGACTGAATATTCGTACGGGACTTGAAAAGTTTAACGGTCATCTTGTACAGCAGGGAGATACATTTTCATTTAACGACGTTCTAGGACCGGTAAATGGTGAAACAGGATATTTGAAAGAATTAGTGATCTTGGGGGATAAAACTCTTCCAGATTACGGTGGAGGTTTATGCCAAGTGAGTACCACAGCCTATCGTGGTATTTGGGAATATGGGTTTCCGATTGCTGATAGGAGAAACCACAGTTTTGCTGTGCAGTACTACGCACCACAAGGAACGGATGCAACAATCTATCCTCCTTATACGGATATGAAGTTTGTAAATGACGGCTCTAGTGCGCTTCTGATACAGACGCACGTTGAAGGAGATCGTGCCTTCTTCATCTACTATGGAATGCGTGATAATCGTGAGGTGGAAATTATCGGTCCCTATGTATGGGATAAACGTGAGCCTCCGCCTGATCGTACAGAATATACCGATGAACTTCTTCCCGGAGAGACGCGGATAGCCGGTAAAGCTGTTCCTGGTATGCAGTCTGCATGGTTTCGTGTTACAAGAGAGGAGGATGGTTCTGAGGATATAGAACCGTTTTATTCTTATTACGAAGCACGGCCCAACTTTACGCAAATTGGTGCTTTGCCAGAGCCACAAGAACCAGTGATGCGCTTTACAAAGCGCAGGCGTTCCGTACGTCGTTAATCACTGTTCCTGCCTTTAGTGGTCTGGAACTGATTTCTGAAAGCAGCTCGGCGCAAAGACCTGAAAAGATCGTTCGTTCGTTTGCAGAAAGCTCCGGAAGTTCCTGCCATGCACCTTTGGCTGCAAACTTTAGGTATTGCTTTTGTGTATCAGAGCAGTGTTGAAAATATGCATTGTCCGCATCTGGCAATAACCCCATGATTTTTAGTAATTGAATGGTAAATGGAAGCACAACATTGCCTGTTGAGTGACTACAGAGTTCTAAAAACTTAAGTGTGGCTTCAAATAAATTTTCCATACATTCCTCGTCATGGAGTGTAGTAAGAAGAAGCTCCATTCCTTGTTGTGCGTTGAGAAACGCAGTGACATCTTTATTGTCGAATGCTGATATTTTCTGCACGTCGGATATCATAAATCCTGCAGAACCTTCACGCAGCTGAAGTTTTACATGTTGTAGTGGTAGGAGAGATCCTCCCATCTTACTGCTGGGCTTACGTACACTGCGAGCTCTGGCAGCTATTTTCCCACGTTCTTTTGTAAAGAGAATGCAGAAACGATCAGACTCACCCACGTCGTGTACTTGCAAGATGATTGCTTCGAGGGAGATAGTCTTTCCCATAGATTTAGGAGTGTAACTGAGGTCGTATACCAAGCCAAGCACCTGCACTTGCAATAAAAGGGGTAACTATAATCTCCAATAGAATAATTATTGGCAACGAGGTTCTGAGTAGTGGAATAATCTCTTCTTGTAATGGCCCCAGAACTCCGCCGAATTGCAGTTCGGGAATAAGTATTGGTAGTAACCCAATGAGTAGTATTGCTGTGGCAGTACTTAATACTATAGCTAATAGAAGTAGTATGATTGCTTCTGTTATAAATGGCAGTGCAATAGAGAAGGACTCAGCACCTGCGAGACGTTCTACAAGAATCTCATCTGACCTTGCAATTGCTCTTCTGCGTACGAGCTCTGTTGTGATAAATATCAGTGCAATGGCAGTAAGTGCGAGAATGAGAATGGTCAGAGTACGCCCTGCTTTTGTAATCGATAGTAGTGAGTAGACATGTTGCTCTTGGTCAGAAATTTCAGAGAGAAATGTAGGATTTATAACACTTTTCCACTGTGGCTGTTCTACGAATTTGGCAAAGGCTTCGAAGTCATTAAGCGATACCAACGTTACACCAATAGTATCGTTAAAAGGGTTTGTAATAGTGTATTCCTCTAAGAATCCGATAAGTTCGGGGTCGCTTTTGCGTGCTTGCTCGTACGCTTTCTCTTTGGTGATAAAGACAGCCCTTTCTATAAAAGATTGCTTACTGAGTGCGGTATAAAAAAGCTGAACATCTGAATCTTGTGCTTCGGCATGTATTTCTAATCTAAGGTCTGTACGGTTTCGTAATATCGATTGCATTCCTTCTAATCCTGTAAGGACCAGAACAAGAAGTTGAACCATAACAAATACACCGAAGAGTGCACCAAGGGCTATAAGCCATTGTCTCTCTCGAAGGAGTGTAAGTACTCCACGTGAAATACCTCTGCGCAATATTGTTAATGAAACCATTACGTATCAGTATACAGGTTTCTTTATCCTTCCTTCAGCACCTCTTCGAGTTTTTGAACAGCCTTTATACATTCGATTGCTTTTGGATTTTCTGGTTCAAGTTCCAAAGCACGATCGAAAAGTGATTTTGCTTTTATGATATTGCGTGTTTGCAAGTAAGAGACGCCAAGATCGCAGAGCGTCAGGGGATTTTCATTATCAAGATTCAATGCACGTTCCAATGTAACAATTCCCTGTGCTCTTTGGCCGGAATTAAAAAGTGCCCAACCTAGACAGCGTAGAATCTCTGCATTATTTGGCCGGATGATATTCGATTTTTTGAGATGGACGATACCTTGTTCCCATTGCTGATCTACAGAACGCAAAAACCCAAGTATGTAGTGTCCAGTATAACTCTCATCATCCAATGCAATTGCACGAGCAGCAGCAGCTTCTGCTCGGTCGTAGTGCTCTAGACTTAGTTCGTTATCTGCAACCTCTTCCAGTGCAGAAATATTTTCGGGATCTTCTATTAGAAGCTCTTCGAGAATAGAAAGTGCTTCCAAATAATGCCCCATGAGCTTGAGTTGCTCAGCTTCTTCTAGCCGCTCTAACGTTTTACTAATGGGAGAAGAATTATCATTCATCGCTAGCAAGTATTCTAGAAGATCTTTGCATTTCGCAAAGCATTACTAGAAGAAAATTTTTTCTCTATTAGTATCCGTACACAAAGAAGTATGCTGCGTTGAATATTGCTTTAGCAGAGATAACAACAGCCATACCAAATAGCGCGCCTATCATCAGATTCTTTCCTTTATTCTTGTTTTCTTCACTAATAAATCCAGAAATGTACATAAGAGCTCCTATAAGGAAAGCGGCTACAGAAACTGCAATAATCGTCACTCCAAGTGTCCCCACTAGATTATTGATTACCTGTCCCCAGGTAATTCCTCCAGCATATAGTCCACTTACGTTCATATTTTCATTATATACATATTTTCGTCATTCGTTCACCATTTTTTTGGTGATGCGATATAGTATAGAGGTGATACAATTTCGCCGTCGTAGTTTTCACTCCAGAACTCTGGGGACCAATCGCGCATCTCAAAAGCGTGATAGATGGAATATGTCGAACACATTCCGACATATTACAGATGGAATGCAAGGATTATGGCATCGTCGTCCACGCAACAGTAATGACAGAAAGACGCTAGTTATTAAGGCAGGTGCAGCAGTAGCAGCAATAACTGTCCTCTATGGATTATTTTTGTGGTTTACCCTTCCGGATGTTTCGGATCCTACTAATCTATTGGCATCACAAAGTACGGTTATAACCGATCGTAATGGTATAGAGCTCTATCGACTCTTTAACGAAGAAGATCGCACATTTATTCCGGGTAGTAGTATCCCAGATCACATGAAGAATGCTGCAATCGCAATTGAAGATGAGCGTTTCTACGATCGTGGTTGTCTTGATGTGCGTGCTATTGCTCGTGCCATCTTTCTCCTTGGTCGTGCTGGTGGAGGTTCTACCATTACCAGACAGCTTGCACGCAATGCTCTGAACTTACAGCAGGAAAACCGTTACCAAAGAAAAATCAAAGAGTTCATTTTAGGATGTCAGCTTGAAGGACAGTTTGAAAAAGAAGAGCTACTAGAGTTGTATCTCAACTGGATTCCCTTTGGTCGTAATGCCTATGGAGTAGAGCAGGCTACTAAACAGTATTTCAATTCTACTGCAGATAAGTTAACCCTTGCACAGTCGGCAATACTTGCATCTTTGCCTCAGCGGCCATCATACTTCAGTCCGTATGGTCGTCATGTGCATACAGAGGTAGAGGAGAATGTGCATCAGGATATTATTGATGGATCTATCACAAAAGTATCAGATATAGATCCAGAAGATATTACTATTGGTCTCTTGGGGGCACATGCTGGAACAGGATCTGTTCTCCTTTATATAGGAGGCCGTACAGATCAGGTGCTTCGCAATATGGAAGACCAAGGGTTGATTACAGAGGCAGAGCGCCTAGTTGCCTTGGAAGAATTAGAGGATATGTCCTTTGAGCCTGCGCGTGAAAATATTCGTGCTCCACATTTTGTTCTTTGGGTGCGAGAGCAAGTAGAGGAAATGCTTTTAGGTACTTCAGAAGAGGGACTCTTGGAACAAGGGGGATTGCGTATCGAAACAACACTCAATTGGGATCTACAGCAACGTGCAGAAGATGCAGTAGAGCGCCATCGGGAGGATTTGATACTGCGTTATGGCGGAGAGAACATGTCTCTTGTTGCCATTGATCCTGATAACAATGAGATTGTCGCCTATGTGGGAAATATGGATTATAACGATGAGGAAAATGGTGGAAAGATAGACATGGCCAGGTCTCCTCGGCAGCCGGGCTCTTCCTTTAAGCCATTTGTGTACGCCTCTGCATTCCAAAAGGGATATAATCCCGCAACACCTATTTATGATGTACCGACAAAGATTGGTGATGATGAACCACAGAATTTCGATGGTAAATTTACAGGGCTGATGACGATGCGCAGTGCACTTGGCGCTTCTCGTAATGTTCCTGCTGCAAAGACATTCTTCTTGGGTGGTCAGGAAAATCAAATTCTCACACTTGTTGCAGCACTCGGCGCACCTACCCCTTTGGAGCGCAAAGAAGAGTTGCAGCTTGAGCGTGGTGAGTTTGAATACGGATGGCCGTTGGCTCTAGGTGCTGCAGAGACACCACTTCTCGAAATGGTAAGTGCATATGCAGCTTTGGCTCGTGGTGGACGTTCGCAGGGTGTTGTTAGTATTCGCAAGATTACGGATAAGAAGGGTAACCTCCTCTATGCATCTGAAGACTCTGGAGATGGTAAAGAAGTGCTTGATGAGCGTATTGCGTATCAGATTACTTCTATATTGAGTGATGAATCTGTTCGTCCCGAAGAGTATTGGAGGACGCAACTTACTGTTCCCGGTTACAAAACTGCAGCAAAGACCGGTACAAGTAATAAGTGTCTGGAGTGGAAGGATGTACCGGTGCTTGATACCGAGACCGGAGAACCTATCCCTGGCAAAAAACGTAAGGCATGTATTTTGCGAAAGCCGGATAATGCTTGGCTGATTGGTTACACACCAAACTTAGTCGCCGGTGTATGGGTTGGTAATGCCAATTCTGCATCGATGTATGACAAAGCGGGTGGATTGAATACAGCGAGTCCCATCTGGCGTGACTTCATGGCATCTGCGCATAGGACATTTGCGAATCCAAAAACAATATTTGATAAACCTGATGGTATTATCACTCCACAGATCTCTACCCTATCCGGGGAGTTCCCTACAGAATGTACGCCCGTTGCATATCGACGTGCGGATGTATTCCTGAAAGAGCGAGCGCCTACGTTGCAAGATCCTGCATGTAAGCAGCTTACTATTGATAAAGTTACGCGACTTCTTGCGTCGGAAGAGTGTCCCATCGATGCACAGGAAGAAGGCAGCTTTATTGTTGCTCATAGTCTGCTCCCAGAGCGGTGGCCATTTTGGGAGGAAGGAGTACGCAAGTGGGTTGGTGAACAAATGGAGCTTTGGTATGCAGCACCAGATCATTCCGGTGCGTTACTTCCTATGCCTGTTGCCCCAACAGAGAGTTGCACGTTAGAGCTGACACCCGGACGTCTAGAGAAACCGTCAGTCAATATTGTGGTTCCTGCTCCAAATGGAACAGCGACGTATCCTACCTTTAAGCCAAAGCTCAAAATTAATTCCAAAGCCAAGGTTCTCTCTGTGCTATATTCCATTGATGGTAAAAAAGTTGTAAAAGTTGATACCGAGCCATTTACGCAGGTGATTCGTGTACCGAGATCAGTTTCAGAATCTGGTCGTCATACATTATCTGTGGAATTGACTGACGAGTATTACAACAAGGCAACGTCGAGAGTGAACTTCTTATTCGAAGAAGATGAGCGGCCTCCGCAGATTCATATTACTCTTCCTTTGGGAGACATTCGGCTGCCGAGAGGAGGGGACCTCCGCATGGTGGCAGACGCTACTGATCAAGAGGGAGGAGTCAAATACGTGCAGTTTTATATTGGAGATACTTTACTGACGACAAAACCAAAAGAGCCGTACGAGATGACCTATACGATCAAAGAAGATCCAGGTGTCTATCAGCTAAAAGTTAAAGCGATTGATATGTCAGGAAATAGTAGCGAGGACATTAGAACGTTAACTGTCGATTAAATCAACAATGAGAATGAAAAATTAATAATGAAGAATGTATAATTATTCATTTTTCATTATACATTTTATATTTGCGCAGCCACTTCATCAGAAATATCTGCATTGGTGTGCACATCAGAAACATCTTCATCTTCTTCGATAGCGGCTATTAGTTCCATTAGCTTAAGGGCTGCTTCAATATTATCAATTGTAACTTCTTGGAGAGGAACATATTTCATACCAGCTTCTTCAATTTCGAGTCCTGCTTCTTTGAATGTATCTCTTGCCTTTGGCCATGAGGATGCATCTCCTGTTGTAGATACCATGCCATCACCCGCATCAATATCTTCGACATTGGCGTCCATGAGGGAAAGTTCCAAGTCATCATTTAGTTCTCCTGCAGCAGTTACTACTCCTTTTTGTGTAAAGAGGAACATCACAGATCCCGATTCTGCCATCTTTCCTCCACGCTTTTCTATAATCGTGCGTACGTTAGGGAGTGTGCGGTTTTTGTTATCAGTCAGACATTCAATAATCAACGCAGTTCCACCGGGGGCATATGCTTCGTAGGTGACTCCGACTGTCGCTTCTCCTTTTAGTTCTCCTGTTCCCTTTTTAATAGACCTATCAATGTTTGCATTCGGGACGTTTGCGACTTTCGCATTATCGACAGCTGCCTTGAGCGCTGCGTTCATCGCAAGGTCACCCGTACCTCCTTCACGTGCTGCAATTTCGATCAGCTTTGCATGCTTTGTAAAAATCTTTCCACGCTTTGCATCAGCTGCGCCTTTTTTATGCTTGATGGAGGACCATTTACTGTGACCAGACATATCAGGAGGATAACTACTTTCGGTATGAAAGCATACCCATAAATCTTGCTCGTTCCACAGAATTTTTCAGCATCTTTTGATGCTTGAGACAAATCCCTGAGTAGTAGCGGTTCATAATGTTACCGAAGTAATCAATAAATGGACGCATAGCAGGGTAGTCTTTGTAGTCGATGTATGCGATTTCCTTGCTGCAGAATTCACATTTCTTGTGGCGGGGGTCTTGGCGGCGTTGTGGCTTGCGTGACATGATTCTTGTGAGTAGTAAGTAGGGTTAGATATCGAGATCGTCATCAGAAATAAGTTTGTCGAGTTCTGCGGAGATCTTCTTTGTATCGGTTTCAGATTTCTTGGCAGGCTCTTCTTCCTCTTTCTTAGCAGCAGCACGTTTTACCTGACGTTTTGCTTTCTCTGCTACCTTCTGTGCCAACCTCTCTTCCTTTTCTTTTTGCTTACGTTCACCTTCACCCTCACGTTCTTTCAGCCAAGTTTCGTACGATTCAGAGTACTTGGTAATTTCATATCCTTTTGGCGGCTTAACGATAATGTGGCGGAGAAGGTTTGGTGTAATGCGTAGTGCTGTATCAATTTCCTGTAGCTTGGTTGGATCCAGTTCGTAGTAATACACGACAAAGTTTCCCTCTTCATGCCCCTTAATCTTGTATGCAAGACCGCGCTTTCCCCAAGCGTCTTTGCTGACTTGCTTTCCACCCTGTTCCTCAATGGTTTTTTCTATCTCTTTAAGAAGATCACCTTCTTCCTTCTGAGAGAGGTTACTGGGGTAGAGGACGCAGAATTCATAGGTGCGTACGTCTTCTTCTGTAGTGGTTTCATCAAGTACTGGCATGTGATTCGTGGGTAAATCCTGCAGTCAAATGCGGCAGGAGAATCAAATAGTGAGCAGAATTTACGGTCTTTACAGGGATACGTCAAGGATTTTTGACTGATATCTTAAATCGGGCTCTGTCTATTAAATTTCCCCCCTATCCATCTTGTTCTGGATGAACAAGGGGGTCCAATTAGGCTTTGGCTTCACCGGTTTTTTTACATGGGCAATCCTTACGTCTATTGTTTGCTTTTTCCTAATAATTTATAGGAGAGATAGATGAAGGGTGTATCGAAGATTGCCACGACTAATTTTGCAACATATCCAGTAATTATTAGAGACCAAATATTCGGAATAACTCCATAGAACGCTAGACCAAAGAATATAACTGAATCTAGAAATTGAGACACAATTGTAGATCCATTGTTACGTAACCATAAGTATTTCCCCTTCGTTTTCTGGTAAATCTTGTGATACAACCAAACGTCAAAGTTTTGAGCAATGACGTATGCAGTTAAGCTGGCGATTGTAATTCTCGGTGCTGACTTAAATAGTGCATTAAAAGCGTTGGTAATCTCATTGGTTTCTATTGGAGATAGATACACGAGTGCATTTCCAAAACCTATAACAAAGACAACAGCTAAAAAGCCCTTCCATACACTTAAATGACCTTCTTTTTTACCCCAGTGCTCGGTAAGAATATCGGTTGCTAGGAAAATTGCAGCATAAAAAACTGCACTGGCGTTCGCTACAAAACCAAAGAATTGGATGTTCTTGACTGCTGAAAATTGCACTACAATCAAATTCGCGACTATGAGAACTTTTAGCCACTCCTTGCCCCATCTGGTTGCAAGCAAAACTAGTAGCAGGTCTATAGACATGGTGATAAAGAAGATGAATTCGTTTGATATATCCATGATAAGAGGAGGAGAGGGGTAAATTGTTTAAGTACTATTTTATTGTATAAACATACTTTATTTATTCAAATATCATAAAAAGTAAACCCTGTTTTAAAGCTTAAATGTGCTGTTTTGAATTAAAATAAGGTGTCGTTTTTTCCGGCAATATGATAAAATAGAGACATGTTGGAACAGGTTCTTACTCTCAATGGCTTTACAGAAAGGGAGTCCAAGATATATCTAGCAGTCCTCGAAAGTGGTGAAGCGACTATTGGAACTATTGCAAACAAGACTAGATTGAAGCGTTCAACGGTCTATACCATTATTGATGAGCTGACCAAGCGAAGTATACTTTCGGTAAATATGAGAAAGGGAATTAAGCGAGTATCTGCCCTTCCTCCACAGGGGCTTATAGAACGATTTCGTCATTCTTTGTCGGTAGCAGAGAATGCCTTACCTACATTGCTTGATATGGCATATTCTTCACCACTAAAACCACGATTGCGTTTTTATGAAGGTATTGACGGTATAAAAGAAGTAATTTTGCAAGTGAACACAGTTAAAAATGTAGAACCCGGAATGATTTTTACAGACTATTCGCAAATGCCTTCAGAGATTTTTGAGCTTATACGCAGTACGGTTACCCAACGACGCAGGGCGAAGAACTTTCTAAAAATTATTGTTCCAGCAAATGAAAGGAATCTGGAGGTACAGGCGGAAGAGGATTCTCTTCATTATGCAGAACACCGTATTGCTGAGTTGCCGTTTAAAAACTATCCCTTGGAATTAACGTTATTTGATAATACAAAAGTAGGTTTTTTGTCCTTTGAGCAAAATGAACTATTTGGTGTAGTAATAGATTCGAAGGCAATGTATAGGACATTACAAAATCTTTTTTTGTTCACATGGGAGCATTCGGTACCTAAAGGAGATGTATTATAAATGGAGCCGCCTTCGGGATTTGATGTGTATTGGTATATTACATCCTTTATGATATATTACTTTTATGATTGAGAAAGACATTTTAACTACGTTGTATGTGGAGGATGGAAAATCCATGCAAGAAATTGCAGAAAAACTTGGTTGTTCTGTACACAAAGTACAATATTGGATGCAAAAGCATTCTATTTCAAGGAGATCGATTGGTGATGCTTTGTATCAGTGGCATAATCCGGATGGAGATCCATTTGTTTTTATTCCTCCAAAGTCCACTGCAGATTATCAATTGTATGGTTTGGGTATTGGTTTGTATTGGGGCGAAGGTACCAAATCTAATAAAACATCAGTTCGTCTTGGCAATACTGATCCTGAGCTTGTTAGGCAATTTTTGCAGTTCTTACTACGTTTTTACAGGGTAGATCTACAGGATTTTCGGTTTGGTTTACAGATATTCAGCGATGTTAATCCCAATGAAGCACTGGACTTCTGGGAGAAAAAAATTAAGATCAGCAGGCGTCAGTTTTATAAGACTACCGTTACTCAATCAGGATCAATTGGGACATATCGTAAGAAAAATAAATATGGCGTACTCACGATCTATTACAATAATCGAAACTTGAGAAATCACCTCATAGGACAACTAGCCGCCTTAGCTCAGGGGTAGAGCATTCGCATGGTAAGCGAAAGGTCTCGGGTTCAAATCCCGAAGGCGGCTCCACTATTCTCCTAGCCCAACTGTTTCCAGCCAAGACTGCGAATCTTTTCCTTCGTATTTTCGAATCGCATTCTTCACAGTATGCAGGCAGAGGAGGGCGCATTTAAATCTACGAGGGCCAATGGGTACACCGAGGAGCTCATAGATATCATCTTTGTTCAGTTTTAAAATCTCTTCTGTGGTTTTCCCTTCAAGTTCTTCCGAGAAGATGGACATGCCCGCTTGAGAGATGGCGCATCCTACTCCCTCCCATTCGATTTTTTCGATCACATTATTTTCAATCCACAAATGGACAGTAAGACGATCGCCACAGCTAGGGTTATCTTCTTCTTTTGAAACACTGGCTCTGCCTCCTTCACCCTTGTGGCGAGGATCACGATAGTGGTCGAGGATGTTTTCTGCATAAAGATCCATGAATAGGGCAAGGGCAAGGGCTAGGATTTCAGGATTGAAATGGCTTTTTCAATTTCTTCTTTTGCACGAGCAATATCCTCCTTCGTGTTATAGATTCCCACAGAAAGTCTGGTACTTGCATTTATGCCAAGTCTCTCATGAAGCGGCTGTGCACAGTGATGTCCCGCGCGCATACACACTCCTTTTCTTCCGATGATCTCTGTCAGATCGTGTGGGTGGATACCTTCAATCGTAAAGCTGACACATCCGACTTGTGGTTTACCAAGAATATGCAGACCTTCAATAGTATTCAGCGTTTCGATTGCGGCACGTATCAAATCATCTTCATGTGTTTGAATATATTTCCACTCAAATTGTGATAACCAATCAAGTGCTGCCTTTAGTCCTACAGCTTGCGCGATAGGTGGAGTGCCTGCTTCAAACTTATTCGGAATTTCTGCACTGGTGAAACTGTCTTTCTTCACTTCTCCAATCATCATGCCACCTCCAAGAAATGGTGGCATACTTTCGAGAAGTTCTCGCTTTCCGTACAGCACGCCGATGCCTGTTGGTCCGTAGAGCTTGTGTCCGGAGAACGTAAGGAAATCGCAATCCAATTCTTTAACATCAATCTTTTCATGCACGACAAGTTGTGCAGCATCTACAACCACTTTTGCACCTGCTGCATGTGCCGTATCAATAATCAATTTGAGATCAGGTTTTACTCCAAGGACATTACTGCACCCTGTGATGGCGACGAGTTGTACACCATCAAAATTATCAATCATCAGGGATCCATCATCATCTATATCTATCCACTGCACATTGATACCAATTTCTTCTTTGAGTTGTAACCAAGGAACAATGTTGCTGTGATGCTCCAGAATAGAGAGGGCAACAGTGTCGCCTTTTTTAAGATTGGAGCGTCCCCAACTCATTGCAACGAGGTTGATGGATTCTGTACATCCATGTGTGAAGACAGTTTCATGAAGATCTGCTCCAAGAAAATTGGCAACAGTTTCTCGTGCCCCCTCAAAGCTTTCCGTCGCTTTTTCGGCCAGTATATGCATACCTCGATGCACGTTGGCATTCTCCTCCTTATAAAATCGATCAATGGCATCCAGTACTATTTGAGGCTTTTGAGCAGTAGCTGCAGAATCAAGATAAATGATCTCTTCTGAGCGAAAGATAGGGAATTGCCTTCGTATTTCATCAGTACTGCGCATTCTGAGATGAAAGAGTAGCAGATCTACCCTATATTTCCCTCGCTTAGGCTTAGATTCTTGTATAGGCTACTTCTGATGCGCAGACGTACTGAACAAATGCTTTCCATTGGCTTATTTCTAGGGTTACTCCTCTGGGGTGCTTGGACGTTCTTCCTCTATTTAGGTGTTCCTGTACATGGAGCAGTATTGCTTTCCCAAGAAGCACAGGAGTCGCTAGGGGCACTTTGTGATCCAAATGCGTATATCTGCAGAGGGTTTAATTCGTTCTTTCCCTTTCTCTCGCATACTCTTACACGTTTACCACACTTTATCTGGTATACCGGTATTTGTGCTGCAGTGTATGCACTTGCAGTTGCATGGGGATATGTACGTAAAAAAGATCTAAATCTACGATGGACTATGACTCCATGGAAGATGTGCATTCTCTTTGTAGGAATGGTGTGGCTCATCTTTACATGTGTGAGCGTCATGCAAAATGGGCCAGTGACTATGAATACCATTGTCGAGCCTAAGGCAGAAGTTTATAAGGGTGCGGGGAAAGAGGCGTTGATTGCATTACAGAAAAATTATTCCGAGCTTAAAGAACGTGGATGCCTAAAACGTATTGGAGTATTTGGTGGAGTCGCAGAAGCGAGCAAAATTAGCACGGTGTGTATCCAGAAATCGTTCTTTACTAGGGTATTACCACCGATGCTCTTCCTGTTACTTCTTGCGTTTGAGTTTCTTGTTGCAGGGCGATTTGTACTACGCAAGCTTTTGCGCTTCCAGTTGCAGTTTACGTTTACAGAGTTTGTACTGTCTCTAGGGTTTGGCGCTGGAGTATGGATAGTACTTCTGTGGATTGGTGCTGTGGCACATATGTACACTGCATTATTTGGATGGTTCTTGATACTCGCTATTCCGGCAATTGGATTTAAAGATGCACAGCATTGGATAGAGAAGTTTCTCTATACCAAGTGGTCGTTTACCGTGCGATGGCATAGCCTTTTGGTACTTTTGATTTGGTTCCTCTTAAGCTATTTAGCTTTCAATTACATTAATGTTGTTCGCCCATTTCCTATTGGATGGGATGACTTGGGAAGTTATCTAAATCGACCGCGGCTTCTCGTAAGTTACGGAAGGTTCGTTCATTCTATGCAGAGTTTTCAGTGGGAGTACTTAACGTCTCTTGGATTTTTGCTCTTTGGATATGAAAGCACCTTTGGCGCAACGGCCTCTTTGATTATTAACTGGTTCCAAGGAGTGTTGGCTATCTTTGCTATCTATCTCTTTGGGCGTGTGTTTATGGGTCCCGGTAGAGGAATATTAGCTGCAACGCTGTATTACTCATTGCCTCTGGTTGGACACTTTTCATTTGCCGATATGAAGATCGACAATGCAGTGTTTGCCATATCTGCACTGGCAATCTTCTGCGTACTCGAAGGACTTTTGCACATTACTGAGAATCGATCGTTACAGCGCAAGTGGATTTTTATTGCAGGACTATTTGTAGGCCTCGCGTTCTCCATGAAGATTACTTCCATTATGGTATTTATGGCTTTGGGTACAGTAATTCTTGGTGCGACAATGCACTGGATAGCGTATCCTGCAGCCGTGTTCTTTGCACTTGTTGTCTTTGTAAAACAAGATTTAATTAGTGTCGCGCGCATATCAGAAAAGGTGAACATAGACCCTGGTTTCATCACTCCTCTCGTCTTGATCATTCTCTTTGGAGCTATTGGATGTGTGTTATTTGGCATCGCTGCAAAACTAAAGCCGAACACTATGAAGAGCGCCATTGTGACTGCATTACTCTTTGTAGCGGGGTTCGCTATTGTGGTCTTTCCGTGGATGGAGCACAACAATATTCAGCATGGCAATGTCGTACCAAGATTTGCACTTAAGGCACCAAATATACTGACTCCTGTTATTGATCAATCAGGGACAAACTCGAATACTCCGTATTCCCTTCCTCTGGAACTTGCAACAGATCCAAATCACAAGAATTGTATTTCTACAGCAGGAAAAGAAGAGCTTGATCGCTATTGGGGAACGCACAAAGGCTGGAGTCACTACCTCATGCTGCCGTGGAGATCTGTAATGAACTTAGATCATGCGGGATATTACGTCACAACGCAGTCCGCACTTCTACTGTTCCCACTTCTTCTTCTTTTGCCATTTTTCTGGAAGACAGGAGGTAGGTGGCTACGGTGGATGTGGGTGACGACACTTTTCTTGCTTGTTCAGTGGGTCTTCTTTGCCAATGGTGTGCCGTGGTATGGCATTGCCACATTCTTAGGTCTTGTGATTTGCTTGGAGGCACTGGTAGCCAAAGCACCAGACAGGCTTACACGTACAGTGGCAGGCATCTTTATTGTATTGTCTCTGCTTACGTGTCTTGGAATGCGCTTCTGGCAGTTTGATACTCAGAAGAATCTCTTTGAATATCCTATCGGAAAGATCTCTGCAGAAACTATTCGAGAAAGAACCATTCCACACTACGATGACATTACGGATACTGTTTTGCAGCGCAGAAAACTCATGCCAGATCGACCACTGCTGTATCGCATTGGTACGTTTATACCGTACTTTGTTCCAAAGAATTTGGAGGTGATAGGTGTCACTGATCATCAACTTGATACATTTAACTGTTTACACCAAGAGCGTGATCCTGCAATTACACTTCAGAGAATAAAGGCACTGGGATTCAATAGCATTGTCTTTGATACGAATACAGCCACTATCGAAAAGGATCTCAATGGTTCTTTGCATCAAAAAGTGAAGGTGCTGACAGATTTTCTCAATAGTCCAGAGGCAGGTCTTGATGTTGTGATCTATGATCCGAGTGGTGGTATTGTCTTCCTCCTTATTCCATAATGCGAATTATTGCTGTCATACCGGCCTATAATGAAGGTAAGCGCGTTGGCAAAGTAGTCGCTGAGGCAAAGAAATATGTCGATCTAGTGGTCGTGGTAAATGATGGATCTACAGATGATACTGCGAAGTCTGCAGAGAAAGCAGGAGCTATAGTACTAACGCATATAGAAAACTGTGGTGCTGGCGCTGCAACGATGACTGGTATTGATGCAGCAAGAGAGCTTAAGGCACAGATTATCGTCACTCTTGATGCAGATGAACAACACAATTCAGACGACATCCCTGCTCTTTTAAAGCCCATCAAAGAAGATAAAGCAGATATAGCTTTTGCTAATCGTTTTGGTCTACGCAACAATATTCCGTTTATAAGGCGACTCTTTAATGGTCTTGGAAATGTCATTACATTCGTAGCAACCGGAAAGTGGGTACGCGATAGCCAGTGTGGCTTTAAGGTATTTGGACCGAAAGCGGTACGGCAGATAGATTTGCGCATGAGTGGGTATGAGTTTTGTACTGAGATTGTTCGTGAATGCACCCAACATCGTTGGCGTGTTGCAGAAGTGCCTGCGAAAGTTTTGTATTCTGAATATACTCTTGCCAAAGGCCAGTCGTTTGCCAATGGTGTTCGCACTGCTTTAAAAATTCTTCTTCGTTCCTTTCTCCGCTAAATCATGGAGTTTACTGCTTATCAAATCATTACACCACTGGCTGGGTTCATCGCTGTTTCCTACGCATGGAATCTTGTATTTCGACAGAAGAAAACTCTTTGGGAAGCAATCCTCTGGACAGTATTCTGGGGAAGCATAGTAGCGATTGCCCTGTATCCTGATGTACTGGATTACCTTTCAAAATTTACCGGTATTAAAGATCGAGAGAATGCAGTACTCATTACAACTATCGCTATTTTACTCTTCATTGTTTTCTACATTATTGTTCGCATAGAAGCTATGGAACAGCGCCAGACACGAGTCATCCGCAAGCTCGCTCTCAAAGATCTTGATAAGAAGTAATTATGAAGACTATTCTCCTCATCTCTCCGTACTGGAAGGAGCCGCATCGCTGGATGGTGAGCTCTTTTAAATTGGCGGAGTTATGGCAGAGGATTGGCTATTCGGTAATTGTTGTATGTATGGGGGATTTAAAAAGTGGAAAGTGGAAAGTGGAAAGTGGAAAAAGAAAACGAATCCATGTTGAAAAAGTTTCGGAGACTCTTGAGATTCATCGGATGCAGGATATTTTCTTAAAGGATCCGTGGAATTATGGGATCGCTCTTGGGTTTACGGGATACGTTCGAAAATTGATCAAGTCAGAAAAGCCAGATCACATTGTTGTAAACAAGCTTCTATTTTGGACATCATTTTGTACGATTGCTCTGCGGCTTACTGGTTATAAAGTTTTAGTACTGACGGATGCCTTTGTGGGTATCAATTGGTGGCCACGTGGATGGCTACCAAAAGTGTGTGCTGCGATTTACGCTTGGACTGGCGGTTGGTTGATCCTCTTGTGTGCTTCACGTGTAGTGACATTTCATCCGCAGCCAACGTGTTTATTGCGCCACCTTCTGATTCACAAAAAGACGCAGGTGATTCCAACGGGGATCGATGCTTCGAAATACGAAATACGAAATACGAAATACGAAAATAAGAATAATGAGATCGTTGTATCGTATGTAGGACGACTCGAATCCATTAAAGGGGTTGATGATTTCTTGGCGGCTCTTGTTCCACTCAAAAAAGATCATGCAAATCTTAAGCTACAGGTAGTAGGTTGGTATAAAGACAAGCATCCACTTGTAGAGGAGTATCAACGTGACGTGAAGTTCACGGGACTACGAAAAGACATCCCGGATGTGTTGGGTGCGACGGATATTTTTGTTATGCCCAGTCACAGTGAAGGACTCTCTAATGCAATCATGGAGGCGATGAGTAGCGGATGTGCGTGCGTGGTTTCCGAAGTGGGAGGTAATACGTATCTCGTGCAAAACGGAGTTTCCGGTCTCTGCTTTCCGGCAGGAGATAGAGAGGCGCTGCGTGCGCATGTAGCTCGTTTGATTGAAGATCCTTCGAAGCGAAAGATGATGGGTGAAGCTGCACGAAAAAGAATTGATGAGCACTTTAGTTGGGAGAAAGTAGGTAAGATGTATACAAAGTTCTTTGAATCTGTATGAAGAAGATTGTAATTCTATCGGCATTCTTAACTCCTATGCGGTCGGGGGCTGAAGCCTGTGCAGAAGAGGTACCACTGGCGCTTAAAGACCAATTTGATTTTACAATTGTTACAGCAAGGATGCGCAAGGACTTGCCAAAGAAAGACATGTTACAAGGAAAAATTCCTATCGTAAGAGTTGGGTTTGGTTCTACATTTGATAAGTGGTTGTTTCCGTTTCTGGCTCCCATTGCTTCAAACAAGCTCAAGCCAGACGTCGTACATGCAGTACTCGAAACGTTTGCAGGCCTTGCACTGGTATTTTGCAAAGCTCCAAAGAAGATCCTCACATGCCAGACAACCAATAGAAGTTTCCTTAAGGGATTTATCGTTCGATCTGCTGGAGTGGTTACCTGTATTAGTCGCACACTTAAGCAGACACTTGCAGAACTTGGGAGAGAGGAAGTGCATCTTATTTCCAATGGAATCAAATCGGATCTTCTTTGCGATGCACGGCTGAGAGTAGAGCGTGTACCCGGCAGCATTCTCTTTGTCGGCCGTCTTGAACGCATGAAGGGGATTGATACTCTTCTTAAAGCTGTCGCAGAGATTCCCGGAGCTACGCTCCATATTGTGGGAGATGGATCGCAGAAGAAGTTGCTTAGCAAATTAACAACAGAGTTAGGCATTACAGACCGAGTGGAGTTTTTGGGATACGTACAACCGGAGAGGATTGCGCAGGAGTATGCAGCAGCACAGGTGTTTTGTGGATTGTCTCGCAGTGAAGCTCTTGGCAATGTCTTTCTAGAAGCACAGGCTGCGGGCTGCGCTGTTATTGGTACATCTGTTGGTGGCATTCCGGATATTATCGAACATGAACGTACAGGGCTTATCGTACCGCCGAATGATTCTGCCGCGGCTACAAAAGCCATCAAGCGTGCAATGGAAGATGAAGATCTTTGTAACCGTATAACCGAAGGAGGTGCTGCCCATGCGCAGCAGTTTGATTGGGGTGTTATAGCAGGGAAGTACGCGCAGCTCTACTGACCTATCATAGGTTGTTGTTGTGGAGCAGCAGCTTGTGCAGTCTCTTGCACTTGTTCTTTGTGTTGCCCCATTTTTCGTTCACGAACGAGAATGGCTGCCTTGTGTAGACTCTCGAAAGTTCCGGCATCAATCCACTCATCTTGCAGCACAGTGTAACCAAGCTTGCCGTTTTGCATGTACCACTTCGTCACATCGGTAATCTCTAACTCTCCACGATCGGAAGGTTGTAAGTTACGAATAAATTCGAAGCAGCGGTTGTCATACAGGTAGCATCCGGTCTGGGCTAAGTTGCTTCGTGGCTGCTGTGGCTTTTCTTCTATCGATACCACTTTGGTACCATCTACTTCTACAACACCGAATCTTTTTGGATCCTGCACCTCTTTTACAAAGATGTGTCCGCCTCCTGCAAAGCTGCGAATGTGCTGTGAGATAGTATCGAAGTAGATGTTATCTCCAAGCAGTGCACAGATGTCCTGTCCTGCAGAAAACTCTTCTGCCATGCCAAGTGCTTGAGCAATACCCTTTGGTTCGTCTTGTACACGGTAGGTAAATTTGCAGTTGAATTTGCTTCCACTCCCAAGGAATCCGGTCATCTGGTCGATGTTCTCAGGCCCTGTAATGACCATGATTTCTTCAATGCCTGCACTCAGAAGAGTCTGCAGAGGATAGAAGATAAGTGGCTGGTCATACACAGGCAGAAGTGACTTATTGGTCACCTCTGTTAGAGGGAGTAGCCTGGTGCCAAGACCGCCGCAGATGAGGACTCCTTTCATGACTTGGATTATAGGATAGATAGGATAATTTGGATTATGATTTTACACCAAAATTGACTTTTTGCAAATTTATCCTATGATAAATACTCCCTGGATTCTTCGGTTTCCTCGGATTCTTCGGTATCCTTTTCGTATATGAACCTCCTCGTTACCCTCCTTCGCTCTTCGCTTCGCTCCGAGCTACGGAAGGGCAGGCAGGTTAAATCTCTCTTTACTGAATTTGTATGAATATTATAGTTACAGGTGGGGCCGGCTTTATCGGGTCACATTTCGTGCTTCGTCACGTTGCTAGTCACCCAGAGGATTCTGTTGTTGTACTCGATAAATTAACCTATGCAGCAGACAAATCATTCTTAGATCCCATAGCAGATCAGATCACCTTCGTCGAAGGAGACATCGCAGATCAAGCTTTGGTTACGAAGCTCGTAGAAGATCATTCGATAGATACGATTATAAACTTTGCTGCAGAGTCACACG
Organism: Candidatus Peribacter sp. UBA6535; assembly: GCA_002436205.1. GTDB lineage: Bacteria > Patescibacteriota > Gracilibacteria > Peribacterales > Peribacteraceae > UBA2170. The sequence continues at coordinate 27,730 of DJKT01000041.1, read as the reverse complement.
TCGATAACTCTATTTCTGATGCGACGCCGTTTCTTCATACCAATGTCATCGGGACGCAGGCGATTATCGAAGTAGTGAAAGAACATCCTGCAGTCAGACTTCTTCATATATCTACCGATGAAGTGTATGGCGATGTCGGAGACAGTGATCCTTCCTGCAAAGTTACGGATGCACAGAGGCCCAGCTCACCGTACTCTGCGAGTAAGGCTGCTGCTGAAATGTTGGTACTTGCTGCTATTCGTACATTCGATATACAGGCTGTTATTACGCGATGTACAAATAACTATGGTTCGCATCAGGCTGATGAGAAGTTTATCCCTACAGTTATTCGTAATGCATTAGCTAATCAGCCAATTCCTATATTCGGAACAGGAAAAAATAAGCGTGACTGGATTTATGTTGGAGATCATTGCGATGCCATCGAAACACTACTTACTGTTGACTGGAAGTCTGATCAACGAAAGATCTTTAATGTAGGTATCGACAAAGAGTACGAGAATATCGAAGTCGCAAAAATGATCCTTGATATTCTTGGAAAGCCACATGATCTTATTAGTTTTGTAGAGGATCGCCTTGGTCATGATTGGCGATACGCTGTAGATAGTTCGCAAACACGTACTCTTGGTTGGGAGCCAAAAGTAAACTTTGAAGAGGGATTAAAAGAGACAATTGAATGGTACAAAGAGAAATACGCATGAAGATCATCCTTGCCACTGGCATCTATCCTCCGGCTATCGGAGGACCTGCTACGTACTCTAAGAAGTTAGCTGATCGCCTTACGAGGAGCAGTCACGATGTGATAGTAGTGACGTATGGTAACAAGGTGGAAACTGAAAAATGGAAAGTGGAGAACGTATTATTGGGATTGCCTATCCTACGATGGTGGAAGTACTCAAAAAAATTGAAGGAGGTAGGGAAGAATGCAGATGTTGTGTATGCATTCTCCTCAATTAGTTGCGGGATTCCGATCATTCTTTCGAGACTTCGTTGCAAAAGGATCTTACGTCTTGGAGGGGATTTCTTTTGGGAGCGGTATACGGCGATGGGTGGGAAGAAGGGATTGAGGGAGTGGTATAGATCTAGTAGATGGCAGTTAGCAGTTAGTAGTTGGCTTTTGAACAAATTCGATCACGTTGTGTTTTCTACAGATTTCCAGCAGCAAATTTACAAAGATGCCTACAAGAACCTTCCGAAGAATTCTGTAATAGAAAACGCTCTCGCACTCGATCAGGTAGTTCCTATGGAACAACACTTCTTAAAGAAGCAACTACGCTTACTATTTGTTGGTCGTTTCGTGAATTTCAAAAATATTCCGCTACTCATAGAGGCAGTTGCACAGATACCGGATGCATACCTCACACTTGTAGGTTCCGGCCCACAAGATGATGCATTACGAAAGCAGACAGAGCGTTTGGAGCTTACAACGCGTGTTCAGTTTGTTGCTCCCCTTAGAGGAAAAGAGAAGTTCGAGATTTTTGGAAAACATGATCTTCTGGTGATCCCTTCTCTTACAGACATCAGTCCAAACACAGCACTCGAAGCGAGGTCAGTAGGACTTCCTGCGCTGCTTACGGAGGAAACTGGACTTAGTGAGCACTTACGTTCAGGAATTGTTATTGCGGATCTCTCGACTCCCCAAAAGATTACCGAAGAAATCAATCGTATTCGCGAGGGGTATAACTTTGTGTCAGAGGCAGCGTCTAAAAAGATAGAAGGGCGAAGTTGGGAGGAGGTTTCCAAAGACACTGAGGATCTATTTGCTACAATTTGCGTCTAATGAAACTGCTGATGATCAGTGGCGACAGATCTATTCTCCAAGGAAAACTGGGAGCGTTTTGGTATACGTTGCAGGAGCTGCGCAAGCACTTTGATCGCATAGATGTTATCTGCCCTCGTGTTCCGGAGGAATCTATCGAAGTATCAGAGTCCGGCCATAGATTGGTATCAGATGTAAAAGAAGGTGGTGAAGTATTCTTTCATCCCTGCCCTCAATCACTTCTATTTCAGGTGCCGTGGATAGTAAACCGCGGTAAATATCTTATTGGGCAGCATGCACATGACGTGATGACCGTACATGATTACCCACCGTTTTATAACGGTATTGGCGCACGTAAACTTCATAAGAAAATGAGGATCCCGTATGTTATAGAGGTACATCACATTGTTGGATGGCCGAAGGCAGCGTCGTTTACTGAGTGGATAGGACGTACGTTGTCGTGGCTCTATCTCAAGACAGATGTACAGAAAGCATCTGCTGTGAGAGTAGTGAATGATAGTGTCGAAAAGCAATTGCGTCGATGGGGTGTGCAGTGGGATAAGATCAATAATATTTCCTCGCTCTATCTTGATAGAAATGCACTCAGTACTGCCAACAAACCTCCGGTTTCCTATGATGTTTCTTTCTGTGGAAGATTGGTAGCAAATAAAGGGCTTGATGAACTTATTGATGCAGTGGGGGCACTGGAAGGTGTCAGGCTTTTGATTATTGGCGATGGATCGGAAAGGTCGAAGATGGAGCAAAAAGTAAAAGATATGGGTGCCGAAAATCGCATAACGTTCCTTGGCTGGTTGCCGACGCAAGAGGCTGTGAGTGGTGCCATACAAACTGCGCGCATTTTTGTGATGAATAGTAAGAGCGAAGGAGGTCCAAGAGTTGCGCTTGAGGCAATGGGTTGTGGAATGCCGGTGATAGTGACGAAGGTTGGCGTAATGCCTGAGGTGATTCGCGATGGCATCAATGGAATGTTTACGACGGGGGAGGTTGGCGATCTGGCGAAAAAGATTGGCGTACTGCTTAAGAATGAAGTGCAGCGTAAAGCACTTGGGCAAGAGGCGGTGAAGGTATTGGATACGTATGAACGCAGTATGCTTATTAAACAGTATGCAGATTTTCTTAAGTCACAAACATGAAACTTCTTATCATCACACAAAAGGTAGACCGCACAGATCCGATCTTAGGATTCTTTCACAAATGGATAGAGGAGTTTGCTTTGCACTGTGATCAAGTCACAGTTATTGGTCAACAAACTGGTTCGTACGATCTGCCAAGCAATGTGAAGGTGATTTCCCTAGAAAAAGAACGAGGCCGAAGCAATGTGTCTCAGGTATTGCGCTTCTGGAAGCTGATTTGGCAGCATAGCAAAGACTACGATCGCGTCCTTGTGCATATGACTCCTATCTGGATTTTGATTGGTGCTCCACTGTGGCTCATCATGAGAAAACCTATGTATCTCTGGTACGAAATCAAACGTGGAAGCTGGAAGTTGAGCATGGCACTTTTGTTTGTTAAGAAAGTCTTTGCAGCCTCGAAGCATGGGTTACCAAAGGTTGCAAAGAAGCAGGTCACAGTTGGTCATGGTATTGATATCGATACATTCCGTCCGGTGTTTGATCGACGTGAGGCAGGTCACCTCGTTACCGCCGGTCGCGTGACACGTATTAAACATTACGATCAACTCCTCAGATTAGTGGCAAACCTGCCAGGTACACATCTCACTATTGCCGGTGGCACTATTACCGAAGCTGACAAAGAGGTGGAGAAAGATCTACTTAGCCTCATGCATTCGTTGGGCATTGCAGACCGCATCAGTATGGGTTGGGTAGCTCCTGAGGAAATGCCGTCTCTGATGCAACGGGCAGATGTGTTTTTGCATGCATCACAAGGAGGGCTTGATAAAGTCATACTACAAGCCATGGCATCAGCTTGCCCAACTGTTTCTACAAGTATTGCAGCTCAAGAGGAATTGCCACCCGAGTGCAGGGCAACAGCAGATACTCTTTTGGAACAGACGCAGAAACTTTTGAGTCTTTCACTTGAGCAAAAGCAAGTTTTGGGCGACCATCTTCGCAGTCACACAGAGCGTGATCACAGTTTGTCGCGCTGTATTGAGCGGCAGGTTACTCAGATGCAATAATGAATCAGCACCGTCTTTCTATCGTCATTCCGGTTTACAACGAAGAACCAACACTTCGAGATATTGTTAAACGTGTATTTGATAGCTGTGGAGATTTTGCAGAAATCATATTTGTAGATGATGGCTCCAAAGATAATTCGCTCTCAATTTTGCAAGAGCTTGCACGGGAGCAAGATATCGTTATGACTAAGAAGAATGGTGGTAAAGGATCGGCTGTACGTAAAGGATATCAAGTTGCCAAAGGTACGTATGTCATCGTGCAGGATGCAGACTTGGAATATGACCCCGAAGAAATTCTAGGACTTTTAGAATATGCGGAGAAACATAATCTCAAAGCGCTGTGGGGTTCTCGAAGACTCAAAAAACAGAAGCAGTTTGTACATCTCGGTCACTTTATTGGCGGAAGCTCGCTCACCTACATCTGTAATATTCTCTATGGATCGCATCTAACCGACCAGCCAACGTGTTACAAGATGGTACGCAATGATCTTTTGCAGACACTTCCTCTAAAGGAAAATGATTTCCGATTTGATCCAGAACTTACCGTGATGGTTTTGCGTAATGGAGTGGATATTAAAGAACAGCCTATTAGCTATCATCCGCGTAGCATGGAAGAGGGGAAGAAGATTAACTGGAAGGATTGGTTTAAGTGGGTGTGGGTGTTTGTAATATTGCGATTTCGATCTAAAGATTATTTCTCAAGATAGCTGCCACTTCATCCACTCGATCAAATGAGTGTTCTTCGCGAATCAGCGGAGCCTTCTTTTCCTTTAACTTCTCAAGATACTCCCAGCTTGGCATCGCCTTAAGATGATACGGTTTCCCAGTGATCTGCTCATGCATTTGCTGCATGGTGTTTACTGCACGCAATCCTGAAAGAATGGTAAACATGGTGTTCCCACTCCAGGCGGAGTCCTGTGGACCTTCTAGGTACTCCTTCATTTTTTTTGAGGATCGGAAGTACCAAAGGAGCATCACCGCACTGGAGACACCCGAAAATCCTGTGACAATTTGGTCGCGCGTACTTTCTGGGACAATGGCACAGTTGTATCCCTTCTTAATCAAAATTTCATTCGCTCTATCAAAGGTGTCATAGCGTTTCACAGGTTTTCCGATATGCGAAACGGCGTTTTCGTTTCCGTTGCATGGAGAGAGGCAGAGATGTTCTTTATTACAGTAAATCTCTCTGTTAATACCAATACAGTAGCTACTACTGGGTTCATATTCTTTTCCGTCTATATCAAAATGCCACCAGGTTCTTGGGCGAAAGCTCACAGATGCCGTATTGGGATCTGCAAATTCTTGTCTCAGTACATCAAGACACTTATCACTCAAAATAAACATATCATCATCGCAGACCCATCCAATTTTCCGGGTTTTTGCTATGTGGTACAAGAATTCATCAGATTTTGTTGCTGCATATACATTAATATATTTTTGTATACGAGCATTTGGAAAGTCAGATTTCTTAAGTGTACCCGAACAATCAAAGATAACGGTGTCTACTTTGTCTCCTAGATTTTTTTGTACAAGGTGATACCACACCGTCATCATGGGGGGCATGATGTTCATCGTAAAGAGTGCAGGTTTTTTACTTTCAGGAAGCGGCTTCCTCGTTGCCCAATGTGCAATCGTTGGCACCCCAGTACGCAATGTTCTAAGAAGTGAAAACCTCTTAAAGGCGTAGGGGAGCAGTTCGTAGTAAGTCCTTGCCATATAGCGATATGATACACTGGTTTCATGTCCGATCGACTGAAATGGGGGCTTACTCTGGCGGGATGTTCAGCGGTTCTCGCTCTTATTCTGGTTATGCCTCAAATGCGGCATAAAAGCTACAAGCTCTATCAGGGGGTTTCTGTACACCTTAATTCTGATGAGGCGATTTACCTTGCCAGAGTTCAAGAGTCGCTTACGGGCAGGCCAAAAAGAGCAGCAGAAGCCTTTACTGGTCACCCAAATCTTGTGGGTACACAAGTGGCATTTATCGAATCATGGTATGGAAAACTCTTTCGCTGGACAGGATGGCGATCGGCTATGGTTCTCGATGTTATGGATGGTGCAGTACCGGTACTTCTCTTTTTATCTCTAGTATTATTTTTTCAGCTCTGTGGATTTTCTCGCAAAGCATCGCTTGGAGGAGCCGCACTGTTTTGCCTGTTACAGCTTTATAATCTTGGACGTCCTATTCATATGCGTGCGAGTTTCTTTTTGATGCTCTGGTCACTTATAGGAATCATATATGCAGTACGTAGTCGGTGGTGGGGCATTGTTTTGGGTGGAGGATTGCTGGGGTTACTTATTGGAATCTATGTTTGGAGTTTTACATTTGCTTGGGCCTACTGGGGAATCTTTTTGGCGTGGGAATTTTTGGAGTGGAGTTACGAAAAATGGCAAGAGCATAAGAAAATGGCGCATTCCAGAATACGGCGAATGCTCCATACGGCTTGGGGGATTTTTTGGCATTTACGTCCACGCAAACCTTCATGGAAACCGGAGCGTTGGCACCTGTTGGCTCTGACTGGTTTGGTCGGACTTATCATCGGGCTTCCTGCTATAGCACATCTTATAGATATAACATTACATCCACTTTATGAATACGGTTCTTTCCGTAGTGGTATGCATCACAGCAGAGCTCCGGAGTCATGGCCGTATGCCGTTATCTTCTTTGCTATGATTTTATCGGTGTTGATGGCAGCTATCTACGAGCGTGAAATCCTGCGACCCTACCGTCCCATATGTGTGATGATACTTGCGACATTTGTTTATATGAATCAACAGGTGATGCATGGTATTACCTTTAATTTTGTCTCGCATGGCATTTTTTCTATGGCAACAGCCGCAGTTGGTATGGTCATTTTGTACTTCGTGCTACGAAGTAAGTGGCTTTCTTTAGGGGCACTTGCTGCCTGTATATATCTCGCTGCCATTGGATATGATGGCAGGTATGTATTTGGACAGTGGAAAGTTGAACCCGGCAGATTTGCAGGTCAGCACCTTGCACAGACACTTCCAGCACTAGACGACTTGCCACGAGGTCGTATTCTTTCTGACCCTGCAACGCAGTCTTTTCTTGCTGCATACACTCATCACGATGTTGTCTATTCGATATATCTCAAGAATGTACTTATGACCCATCATGAAATTGCCAGTCGCTTTTGTCTTTCACAACTTCCTCTGCGTCCGGACAAGCGCATCATTTCTGATAGGCATCATCTTGTGTATCCAGATGCTGTATCTGCTTTTGGTGGTGACCTTCGCAAACAAGAAGAAGACATGGTGTTTGCTGCGTGTAGAGAATTAGATCTTGACCCTGCAATATCCATAAAGACTTATGAGATTAGTCATATTCTTTGGAACAAGTTTCTAGAGCCAGATTGGAATATACAAAGATTACACCTGAACCTTGAAGAGGTTGCATCTGGAGAGACATGGGCGCTCTATCAGATTAACTAAGGCTTAACTGCACGAATAAGAAAGTTATATTTTGGGTCATGTAAGCCGACATCTTCGAGTGGTATGCGCTCAGTTTCGGTAAAACCAATTTCACGCAGCACTTCCATCAAACGGTCTGCTGGGTACATCCATCTGTGCAGATCGTAATCTTCTGTCTGATTTGATTTATATTTTCCAAACAGATGTTGATTGATGTACTGCAGATCTTCTCCATCCAGTATTCCTTTGGCAATTGCCTCGATATCCGGAGTACAGATACGTACAACTGCCCCCGATTGCATAATGCGGAAGAACTCTTTGAGGACGTGAAGGTTGTGCGGTTCTCGCAGGTGTTCGAGTGTGGCTGCTGAGAATACTTCTGCAATCACACCATCATTTATTGGAAACTTCTCGGTAATATCAAACACCAGATCGACTTGAGGCAGTGCTACGGCATCTACATTGAGAAACTCTTTGGGATTAACAGGATTTCTTCCACCGCAAACATCCAGCTTGGCACCTTTGAAGCCTTTTGCCTTCCACTGCTCAGCTCTCTTGGAACACTGGGCTTTGGTATAGCTATCTTTTGCCCATCCGTATAAGAAACGAAAAGGGCGGATAAGTCGATAATGCCGGTCAATAAAGGTTTTGAGCATTGTGGCCTAGTGTACACTATCTCTCGATGCTCAAGGTGTATTCAGATCTCTTACCCGATGTGCCCTATGTACCGCTTTTGTACCCAAATTTGGGTGTACAAGAGCGAGGTAGCATTATGTTTCTTAATAGAGCATTTGGAGGGTTGACAGAGCCTTTGGTGGAGATGGTCGATAAGCCAGAAGAGGCCGATTACGTTTTGCTGCCTCATAACTATCCGTCACTTAAGGCACAATCTGCTTATATCCACAGACAGTCCGATCTAGCTCGGTCATTTGGTAAAAAAATCATTATGTTCTGGCATGGAGATAGTGATGCACCTATTGCAGATCAACATGCGATTGTTTTTCGTACCAATCAATATCGAAGTTCATTACAAAAGAATGAAATCATGATGCCGGCGTATGCAGAGGATTTATTGGAGGGCGATCTAAGCCCGCGTAGCAAACACCCTGGTAAACCTATAGTTGGGTTTTGTGGGTGGGCTGGTTACAAAAACTTCAAGAACGCAATAGGCACTATCGTCAAAAATAGCATTATCGAAGCATCAGGAATTGTTGGTATTCATCGTGAAGCGCGTGTGAAAGGAATTACGTATCGCATGAAAGTCATCAAGCATCTAAAGCAGTCTACGATGATTGAGCCGAATTTTATTATCCGTAATAGTTACTCCGGTCATACTTCTACGATCAAAACTGATCCGGAACTTGCTAGAAGAGAGTACATTGATAACTTACTTGGTAGTGATTACGCACTGATCATCAAAGGAGATGGAAATTATTCGTATCGATTTTACGAAGCGCTGAGTTTGGGGAGGATCCCAGTTCTTTTGGATACAGAGTGTGTATTACCACTCGAGGACAAAATCAATTACGATGAGTTCATTGTGCGTGTTCCGTATGGGGATCTCTATCATTTGGATCGGATAGTTGCTGATCATTATGAAAATATTTCCGATCAGCAATTTATCGACATGCAAAAGAGGGGACGAGAGGTGTTTGAGAAGTACCTAAAGGTGGATAGCTTTTTAAAGTATGCTACTGAGAATCTTTTACCCTAACAATCGCTTGTGCAAGCGACTCAGCATTCCCCGTCTTACAGAGGAAGACCTCTTTTCCGTCTGTAAACTTCTCACCGATGGCGAGGTTTTGTGCAGTGATTACCGGAACTTTGCATCCAATAGCATCGTAAACCTTGTGAGGGATTACGCGGTTGGCTTTGTCGGATGTTCCAAAGATGCCGAGAGCTACGTCACAAGACCTTAGGTAATGTGGCAGTTCCTCAATTGGCATAAAGTCGAGGAAGGTGACGTTCTTCAATCCAAGATCATACGCAAGTGCAGTCATCTCGTCGTATGTCTGGCCGTTTCCGATTAGCGTAATATGAATGTCTTGCTGGTCATTGAGGATTTTTGCAGCATGCAAAATATGTTCTATTCCCTGCAGTGGAATGTAGCTTCCAATAAAGAGTGCGTTGAATTTTCCTTCGGGCAACTTGTTCTCTTTGGGACCTGGGTGGAAAAGATCTTTCAATGTTCCTACATACACGACGCGTATTTTCTTTGCCTTCAGGAAGAATCTTTTCATAAAGAATCTTTTGTGTGCCTCGGTATCAATGAGTACTTCATCAGCAAGAAAGCAGCTGATAACATCTATGATGTAGTACATCCAAGCAAGGGGATTTGCCCAAGAAACCTTTCGTCTATCGGAAACAAGCGTGTCACTGACAGAAATAAATGCATCAAATATGACTTGTTTACGAGGAAAACGCGTAAGCCACCAGGCAATGGGCATCAGATAATATCCGGGAAAATTGACGAGAAGAGCATCATACTCTTTACGATGGATCTTGTACTGTTTCAGTAAATCTCGGTGCTTTCCCACAAAACCCTTCGCGTCTGTTAGGCACTCAATTACTGTATATCCTTCAGATTCATACATTTCTACCAAATTGCGATATCTGGGTGAATTGGGGTTTGGAAAGCCAAAAGTAAGGAGAACGGGGTTTTTCATGATACGATAATATCGTGAAGATAGCCTACGTCACCCACACGCGGTTTCCAACAGAGAAAGCCCACGGACATCAGATTGCCCGTGTTGGCGAAGCGCTAACAAAACTAGGGCACGATGTCACACTGGTATCTCCGGATATCAAAAATGCCATTCGTCACGAACATGTGCAGTACTATCATCTCGAAAAAGATTTTGAAGCAAAAAAGCTTAAAACATTCGATGCATTCCAATCCAAGATAATTCCTGGACGCTTTGCATTTCTTTTTACGATGAAATCGTACCGTGGATCTTTGCGGGAGTATTTTGCAGATAACAAATTTGATATTCTCTATGCACGCAGCCCACAGGTGCTTCCCGCGCTACTGAAAACAGGCATACCTGTAGTACTGGAGTTGCATACACTTCCTAAACGTGGGCGCAGCAGGTTCACCGCACTCTGCAAGAAGTGTAAACGCGTTGTATGCCTTACAACTCCTATGAGAGATGAGCTTGTATCTTGGGGAATGCCTGCTAAGAAGATTATTGTCGAAGGTGATGCAGTAGATCTTGAACGCTTTGAAAAATTGCCTGCACCAAAAAAAGCAAAACATCATTTTGCACTACCCGATGACCGATTGATTATTGGATATGTTGGTTCACTCGTGACGATGGATAAAGTGCAGAAGGGAGTGGATATCCTGATGAAAGCCATGCCGTCTCTTAAGCAGCATTATCCAAATGTTTTTCTATTTGTTGTTGGTGGGCCTGACAATTGGATAGAACGCTACCGCAAACAAGCATTACATCTGGGGCTTACCGATCATGATTTTCTCTTTCACGGATCTGTTCGTCCAAAACTTGTACCCGATGCGATAGCCGCATGTGATATTTGTGTGTATCCATCTCCGGTACCGAAGCATCAGTACTTTAAACGTGATACATCTCCACTAAAGTTATTTGAGTACCTTGCAGCAGGCAAGCCGGTTGTTTGCGCAGATATTCCTCCGGTGCGAGATGCTGTCGATAAGACACTTGTACGGTTTGTGCATCCGGGGAGTGTTTCTTCATTGTCTGGCGGTATTCGTGATGTACTTGAGCATCCAAAAGAGGCCAAAGAGCGATCTGCAAAAGGTTTAAAGATGATCAAAAACCATTCTTGGAAAAAAAGGATGGAACGCATACTGCGTGAATTGAAAATGGAAAATTGAAAATGGAAAATTACCATTTTTCAGATATAAATCTGGCAGCCTCCTCAATCGCTTTAGGACTTGGGTGCACAGTGTCCCAGCTGAGCGTTTCTACTTGATTCCCGAAGAGGTCATAGAGATCAATAACGGTAAAGCCATTACGCTCGGCAATCTGTATCAGTTCTGGTTTTGTCTCGGTATGGAGAAAGTTATCAGGCCAAATAACGAATGTTCTATTTTCTGGAAGGTCTGTTGTTAACTTCTCAAGTTCTAGTGCGTAGTCTTTTAGATCGTTGGATGTCACAGAGTCTTTATCAGCTACTGTTGTACGCTCTTGTTGCTGAACCTTTTTCCCTGCCTTAAGATTCATCATTTTTTTAAAAGCTTTGTAGAATGCACTGTGTGTATCGAGCCAACACTTTCCAGGGATCATTCCTACTATTCCAGATTCTATTGGCTGACATTTATGTTTTGATGGTACCCATCCGTGACCACGCAAAATTCCTTGGTTATCGAGGATGCCTGGACCCCCTGCATCAAGGTCGTTCCAGTAAAACACCAGCATCACACTATCGGGATTCAGTGGCTTCACCTTTTCTCTATACAAAGCGGTTTGTTGGCCGAGTTGATATCCGGGCACTGCAGTATTTAGGTAGTGCGCATTGATGTTTTTTGCAGAAAGTTGAGCGGGGAGTGTTTGGTCATCGTTTACGCCGTGACCAAAAGTAATGGAGTCGCCAAGGACTGCAATAAGTTTTCGACCAGAAGGTTTTGGACTTGAAGAGTTCAGGCGAAAGCCGTGGTTGTCTGTACTGACGGTTGCTTTGTAGGCAGGCTCACTTCGCAGATTTGGAATAAGTTCATAACTAATCTCGGGATTGCCTGATTGTTGATAAATCTTAGGAGGACTCAGTTTAACAGTTTGTAGTCCTGTGATGCGGAGGGTGAATTCGATCACCAGCAAGAAAGCGATCAAAGATCCAATAGTGAGGCCGATATTTATGAGGAGGTCTTTTCTCATCAATCCAATTCAAATTTTTGTAGATAATCATCACTTTGCAAAACACGATCTGCAGGCATCTTGGTTTTCTCCATCAAGATATTACCCATCACCAAATAGTCCATGTGTGTGTTGAGGAAACAATTGAGAGCATCTTTGGGACTCTCGACGATTGGCTCTCCACGGACATTAAATGAGGTATTAATAATGACGGCACAATCAGTTTTCTCTCGAAATGCTTTGATCAAATTATAGTACTTAGGATTCTGCGTCTCACTGATGGTTTGAATGCGAGCGGAATCATCTACATGTGTGACAGCAGGAATCACTGCACATTTATCAGGTTGAACGTCTGCAACGAGCAACATGTACGGGCTCTCTCTATCCAGGTCAAAATATTCATGTACATTCTCCTCCAGCACTGTCGGAGCAAACGGCCGGAAGGACTCACGGAATTTTATTTTGAGGTTTACCTTCTGCCAGTTTTCTTTGTTGCGAGCGTCTGCAATGATGGATCTGTTCCCCAGTGCCCTTGGCCCAAACTCCATACGTCCCTGGAACCAGCCGATTACGTTTTCGCCTTCGAGTAGCGAAGAAACACGATCAATTATCGATGCATCATCTAGTTTTTGATAGGGGAGATCTTCTTTTTTGAGGAATGCCTCAACTTCATCATCACTATATTCCGTACCCCAATAGACATCATTAATTCTTGGGAAGCGGTCACCATCAAATTTCTTATGCCAAATACTTAGTGCTACTCCCAGGGCACCGCCTGCATCACCGGAAGCAGGTTGAATAAAGATATCTTTAAACAAACCTGATCGTAAAATTTCACCATTCGCTACACAGTTAAGTGCGACACCTCCTGCAAGGCAGAGGTTTTCTGATGGGCAGATCTCTTTTGCATGTTTACAGATTGCAAGCATCGCTTCTTCGGTAATTTTTTGTAGGCTTGCTGCTATGTCTTTATGGAATTGCGTCAGTTCGGATTCACCTTTCCGGGTTGGCTGTCCAAAGAGCTTTTCGATGCGCTTACCTGTCATCTTTAGTCCCCATTCGTACGTAAAGTACTTCATGTTCAATTTAAATGATCCATCTGGTTTTATCGTTATCAACTCTCGGAACTGGTCGATGTATTTGGGCTCACCATACGGGGCGAGTCCCATCACTTTGTACTCTGCACTGTTTACTTTAAATCCGAGGTAGTAGGTAATGGCAGAGTAGAGGAGGCCGAGGGAATGCGGGAAGTGAATTTCTTTTTTTAGATCCAGATGTTTACCTTTTCCATATCCAATAGTCGTTGTTGCCCATTCCCCAACACCGTCGACAGTCACTATGCAAGAATCTTCAAAACCTGAGCAGTAGAAGCTGGAGGCTGCATGAGACTCATGGTGCGGGACGTAGAATATTTCCCCTTTGTATCCTAAGTCTTTCTCTATGTGTTGCGGAATCCAGAGCTTGGTATGCATCCATTCCTGCATAGCCATCTGATACTGCCTCAGTCCCAGAGGCCACGTTTTAAAGTACGTGGTTAGGATGCGGTCGAAGAACTTGAGGAAGGGTTTTTCGTAAAAACCGATCGCAGCAATGTCTCCCATCGTAATACCGGCATATTCCAAAGCTTTGTTGATCGCACTCACAGGAAGTCTGTCATCTTGCTTCTTTCGTGTGTACCGTTCTTCTTGTGCTGCAAAGATCACCTTTCCATCCTTAAGAAGAACAGCACCACTGTCGTGGTAGTAACAAGAGAGGCCGAGGATAAAGACAGGCTTACTCATTAGAATTGGTGTTTCATAGATTCCACTGTGGTCGGTTCACAGTTGATCCAATAAGACTTAGGATCTGGCTTACATCGGCTCGGAAACGTAACAATTTTTGTAATGATTGCGTATATACCAAAGCCGATGATCCAGAGAACAGTCAGTATCAAAAAGCTCATAATAACTCCTAGTATGTGTGAGAACTTTTTCCAGACTGCATAGATCCAGCTAACCGGAGGAGGAAGTTTCTCTTCGTACTTATCACAAAGGATAACGAAGAAGACGAGGACTGCGAGGACTGCGAGGAACTTCATTTAGAAAACGGTGTAGATGAACGGTGCCAACGCAGACCCTTGCGCAAAGACGAGGATAAGTCCTAGGAGAACAATCAATATCAAAATAGGAAGCAGCCACCACTTCTTGCGAACTTTAAGGAACTGCCAGAGTTCTGAAAAGATTGCGAGTTTGCTCATATCAGTGCGTACATTAACCCCAGGAACGGAGACATAATAATAGTAATCCACATACTAAGAACCGGAATACCAAAGGCGCTGCCTGCAATAATCAGAGCCAGAAGAATCCATGGACCCTTCTGCATAAACTGCTGATATTGATATTCGTATTCATAAGGCAGGAAGATACGGACGATCTTGCTTCCATCCAGTGGAGCAATAGGCAGCAAGTTAAATGCCATGAGCACCAGATTGATATGAATGATGTCGCCAAGAAGTTCTGCAATAAATGTAATGAGAACCGGTTGATTGTTTGGGGCAATCAGCGCTCCTGTTACTGCGAGTACTTCTGCCTTCATTCCAAAAGCAAGAGCTAAGAAGAATGCTCCGAATGCGAGGATGATATTACTTAAGGGGCCTGCAAAAGCCACAATTGCACTGTCTCGTATGGTGTGCTTGAAGTAGCGAGGGTCTACAGGAACTGGCTTTCCCCATCCAAATCCAACCAGTACAAAGAGAACGGTTCCCACAGGGTCTAGGTGTGCAAGCGGATTGAGTGTTAGCCTTCCGTCATACTTTGCTGTTGGGTCTCCTAGCTTCCATGCTGCATATCCATGAGCCCACTCATGAACAGCTACTGCTATGAGGATAGCAATAATGAAGGTGGGGGTGAGGAAGGAAGCCATTGCGCGTAAGGATAGCAAGGAATTAGGAGAATTGGGATTCTTTTTAGTAAACATTTGACCCCGAGGTGCTCTATCCGTAGGATTTCTCCGAAATGGCACGCAAATGCAGTAAAACTGGCAAGAAAACCTCAAGTGGTCAAACACGGAGCAAATCTATGCGTTCAACAAAGCGTACATTTAAGCCCAATATCCAGAAAACACGTATTTACGATCCTGCTACAGGAGAGTACAAAAAGGTAAAGGTGGCAGCTTCTTACATCCGTACTCTGGCAAAGAGGATGCAGGCTGGAAAGAAGGTTTAGGCTTAATACCCTTTATACATTGCATCAATACGCTTCATGCAGGAGCGTT
Source organism: Candidatus Peribacter sp. UBA6535 (assembly GCA_002436205.1). Classification (GTDB taxonomy): domain Bacteria; phylum Patescibacteriota; class Gracilibacteria; order Peribacterales; family Peribacteraceae; genus UBA2170. The sequence goes on along the minus strand of DJKT01000041.1, from coordinate 12,300 downwards.
TTTCATTTCCATCAGTAATGCTGCCGCACTCTTCTCTTTTGAGGTCTCGTGCTCGGCTTAAGTTTCGGCGCAGACCCTGTGGAGCGATAAAGTTCACGGGAGCTTTTTCCATCAGAGGTCTCCTTCTGTCGAGCTGAATTACCTTTGATCTGCGAGCATTACCCTGACTGCGCAAGCATCGAAGTCTCTCTGCAGAGGTTTCCTTTTCGCGACATTCTTCCCTTTGCTCTTTTACAGCCCGTGTTCGTGTTCGTTTATTCAGTGCTCGTCGGTTGCCCTGTGGAATACGCGCCCTCAAGCTACGCATACATGCTCTTCGGTCTGTAATGCGTGGGAAATGTCCACAATTTTGACTTCTGCGTTCGAGGTTATAATCAACATAACCCTCTGTCACTGGTGTTGCTTCATCTCGAATCATTTTTCTATAGTCCATCACGCACCTGCGCTTTTCATTTGCATCTTCTAAGTGCTGACATTCTGTATTTAATTTGTCACGTGCTCTGGAGATACTCCTTTTGAATCCTCTTGGTGATGCATTACGAATGCCATTTCCTAACGCCCCTCCACTGATGCCACTTGCTTGAGCTGGTGGAATCACTCCGGCGCAGAGAGTAAGTATGGAGACTGTAGCAATAATAGATCGCAATGTTTTCATTATAAGAGAGGAAGGGTTTGCTAAGTATACGCTTTCTCTTTGTAAAAAGTATTTGACGTAGTGATGCGTTTCACAGTTTTAGTCTGTTTCTATTGATCTGCGAAATTCTTTGATCTCGGATCGTTTTTTCTTTTCTTCTAACATTTTCTCTTTAGATCTTCTGGATCTACGTTGCTTCTGCTTTTGAATCTTGTGTTTCTTTTGTCCGAGAGCAGACGCTTCTCCTTTTATACTTTCCTCTACTTTTGTAATCATGAGTTCCCATGCTTCTTTACGATTTCTCAGCAAACCTCGGTGGTGTTGGTAGCGAACATCTATCCCTGTGGGCTTGTGGTGGAGCTCTACACAGTTGGTAGATTTATTAATACTCTGACCTCCATGACCGCTTCCACGGGCGAAATGCTCTTCGATATCTTCAGGATTGAACCCAATTTCTTTGGCAATGAGCTGATATTTATGGCCGATCTCGATGGGGAAATTCATAACAATATAGTAGCAGATCAGTAAAAGGCAGGTCAGCTCGTGCAAACCTGCCAATACTGTTTCCACTTTATCTATCTATATCAATTAACCTTGTGATTGCTCTCTGGCAGCCTGTCGCACTCCAAAAACACATTCTCTAAGCTCTTCGTTATCTTCGAGCTCGAGACATGCTCTTAGTTCCGAGCGAAGATCTGCGCTGGCACCAATACCACCACGACGCCTTCGGTTCTGGAATCTGTTAAAAGCTCTAGGGCGCTCTTCCTGAAACTCACTGCGAATTGTTCCACGAGCTTCTTTAGCACATTCGCGCCATTCTTCTGTGCTCTCACGTTCGCCACAGGTTTCTGTGATGTTCGAGCGGAACTTGTGACCAATCTTTTGGCCACGACCTCTGTGCTCTGGCATCTCGATGCCATTTTCACTAAAGACTTCTTTAGCACATGCCTTCGCAGCTTCGTGGTCGCCAATATTTTCTTCTCGGCATGCTTTAAGCTCTTCACGAACATCCTCGGGGATATCCTGCTTCTGTCCATCGCGTTGGCCACGACGTTGGCCACGACGTTGCCCACGACGACCATGGTTTTCTGGTTTCTCAATACCATGTGAAGCAAAGACTGCTTCTGCACATGCTTTTCGGTCTTCTACTTCTTCATTGTTTTCACGGCAGGCTTCTAGCTCTGCCCTGATCTCAGATCGAGTATCATCATCAAGGTCTCTAAAAGGACCTTGAGCACCGGCTAGTGGCGCTACTGCGAGAGTGAGTCCACTGAGAAGGGAAAGGGATACAAATCGTTGTGCTGTAGTCATAGTAATAGGGGTAAGAAGTAAAATGACATTTGCACTGTCAGGAGTTATGACGATCGAAGATCAGAACTCTTACAATTTTTACAGAAAAAGTCAGCATATGATGTAAGAATGAGGTTATCTGTACGTCATATATGTTGATGACCATCAAAAGTCACCCAGGGGCCGATGCCGATTTCGCCATTGCGTACGATGAATTTGCTGATGCAATTTTTCGTCATTGTTGCTACAGATGTTTTGATAGAGAGCGGGCAAAAGAGCTGATGCAGGAGGTATTTATGAAGGCGTGGGATTATTTAGTAGCAGGAAAAGATATCGATAATGTCCAAGCTTTTCTTTATAGAGCAGCAAATAATATTTTGGTCGATGAGGCACGCAGGGCGAAGAAGCGGAAAATAGTTTCATTTGAAGATATGGTTGAGGATGGATTTGACATCAAAGGAGAGGATGGCAGAGACCAAGGCCAAGTGTTTGACGCGAAAGCGATTGCAAAAGTGTTACATGAGTTAGAAGAGCCGTATCGTGCTGCAATCATTATGCGATACATCGATGAACTCTCTCCGAAAGAGATAGCGGAACTTTTAAATGAAACTGCCAATGTCGTTTCTGTTCGATTAAATAGAGGCATGAAAATGTTACGTACGATTCTTGCAAGTTATGGATAAGTTCACCAAGCAATTCTTCGGCGATGCCAAGCGTTTGCAACTTTCTTCTAAAGAGAAGGCATTACTTTGGCAAGGTATCTCTACGTTTGCGAGTGCTAAGCAAATTAATCTCAGCTCTCTTGAGAAAGCAGATTCCTTTAGTGCAATTGCTAGCCACATGAATAGTAACCCTATAATAGTCCCAGGGTACTCCTCTGTATTTAACTGGTTCATTTTTCATAAGCTGGTCGCCAGTATGATGGTTGCCTTGCTGATTTTTAGTGTTGGTGGAGGTAGTGTTGCGTACGCTTCTCAGACAGCTGTTCCTGGCGATACTCTTTATACTGTGAAAGTTGATATTACAGAGCCACTCATTGATGTCGCTCTTTCATTTGCTCCTGAGCGCAGAGCAGAATGGGAGAGGCGCAGACTAAAGCGTCGACTTAAGGAAGCAGAATACTTGTCTTCGAGTGAAGTATTTACACAGGATCGTCGTGTGCATTTGGAAGAGCGTATTGAGCATCGAATGGAAAAACTACAAGAGCATCTTGATCGTGTTCCGGAGGAACATCGTGAGCTGATTCAGACTCGTGTGGATGATGTTATGAAACGGCATCAAGAATTTTTGGAGAGGGTACAAGATGGAACTCTAAGGCCAGAAGAGGTGCGTGCATTTAGAGAGCATGTAGGAAGCATTCGCAATCGTGCTCACGAACAGTGGGGTAGAAAACCAGGTACAAGAAAGCCAGGACCATCTCCTTTGTTTGATCGTGATGAAATTCCAGAGCAGATTCGTGAACGCAGAGAAGAGTTAGGACTCCCTACGGATCGAAAACTACCTCGGAATCGTATGCAACCTAGTCCTCCAGCAGGTAGATTGCCTATGGAGGGATGGCTGAGTGGTCGAAAGCGCTCGCCTCGAAAGCGAGTGGGCCCGCAAGGGTCTCGCGGGTTCGAATCCCGCTCCCTCCGCCAAAGATAGGCTTATTTAAGCTAAAAAGTTCGATTGTGACTTGTGTCCAAATCACCCCCTTGCTGAAACACTCAATGCTGTCAATTGGCTTTCTGCATAAAAATACTGCACAAATTTGGCAATTTAGACTTGCGGGCTTGACGGTTTACTCCCTAGAATTCGGGTCGTTATTACTTCCTACCACTCCTACTCATGAGTTACGTAGTAGCTTCCAAGCTCAAAGAGCTCGTAAAGAAGCACGGTATGATGTCTTCCGGTGACCTCGCAGACGCAGTATCTGCAGAACTCGAGGCTTCCGTTGCAAAGGCTTGCGACCGCGCTAAAGCTAATGGTCGTAAGACCGTTCGCGCTGAGGACCTCTAGTCCACATTATAAAGCGTTCAAAAAGGCTCCGTTACGGGGTCTTTTTTGAACGCTTGAGTTCAGCATCTATAAATTGCTGAATATCTCCATCCAGCACTTCATCAGTATTACTTGTCTCTATATTTGTTCGTAGGTCCTTCACCATCTGATAGGGGTGCAAAACATACGAACGAATTTGCTGGCCGAAGTCAGCGCTTTTTTGTGCACCCTTCAAGCCTTCTTTTTTTGCGTCTTCTTCTATGCGCTTCTTTTCGAGGAGCTTCGCGCGCAACATGTTCATTGCCTGTATTCTATTTTGCTGTTGGCTTCTCTCGCTTTGACATGCAACAGCAAGTCCCGTTGGCTCATGAGTAATACGCACAGCACTATCGGTTTTATTTACATGCTGTCCACCTGCACCACTTGCGCGGAAGGTATCCACTCGTAGATCTTTTTCTTCGATCTCTACTTCTTTACTCTCTGTAATTTCCGGTAACACTTCGACCAGTGCGAAGCTTGTCTGCCTCAGGTTTTTTGCATTGAATGGAGAGAGCCGAACGAGACGATGGGTCCCACGTTCACATCGCAGAAATCCGTAGGCAAATTCTCCTTGTATATGAATGGTTGCAGATTTTATACCTGCCTCTTGGCCATCAGTTTTTTCGATGAGTTGCGATTGCCATCCTTGCCTTTCGCAGTACCGTAAATACATACGCAAAAGCATGGCAGCCCAGTCTTGTGCCTCTGTACCACCGGCACCCCCACTAATAGTGATGTAGGCATTGTTCGCATCAAACTCGCCACTCAGGTACAGGTTGGTTTCTACTTCTTGCCACTTGTGTTCGAGTGTTTGCAGCTCTTCTTCCAGCGCGGGAAGATCTTCGGCAGCGGATGCTTCGATCATCTCCAATAAATCATCAACTTCCGAAAGTAGTGTGCGTATAGGTTCCCACTGTACTTTGAGTGATTTGAGTTTTGCAAAAAGCGCATTAGCAGAAATCTGATCATCCCAGAGGTTTGGATCATTGGATTTTTCCTCGAGTTCTTTAATGAGGGCTGGTATACCTTTTGCCTCAAAGACTGTCCTTCCCCGTGTGGAGTGCAGCTTGGAGTGCCGTCAATTTGCTGAGAAGTTCTTCCACGGTAGAAGGGGGGAGAGAAGTATTTGATTATAGTATAGCGATTTATAGCGGATTCTTCCACTGGCTGTTGTAAATTTTTACAACACAATTTCTAAATCTTGCAAACTCTGCCGGTGGAATAAAGAGCACTTTTCCGCTATAATGAGAGGAAACCAATACAAAAACCTTGAACAGAGAACGTCACAGCTTCGGCGATATTGCAAGGCGCACTGCGTTCTCATTCTTTCTCTTTGCCCTTGTGCTGGCAACGTTACTGACGTTGTCATGGTTCTTGCTCGTTCCGGAGCTTACTCGGGTAGAAATTGGAGGCACAGTTCGTGGATTGCAGGAGCTGAAATCCTATAAGGCAGACCTCGAAGGACAGATTGTCACAATGGAACAGCAAAGAGGCCAATTCTTATTGCCTGTGGACCATGATCTCTATGAGAGACTTAAAGGATTAAAGAATGAACGATTGAAGTTCCAGCAATTACGTAGTGAGGTAAACCAAGTGATCACGCACTTAGTGCCAGGGCGCACAGACGTCGTTGCTCTATCTGGATTTTATTTTGATGCTCAGACAAACGTTGCTGAGCTTCGTGGAGAAATTCACAATGTTGGACCACGTTCTATGACCGTGCTTGCACAGTTTGTAGAGGAGATCGATAGGATTCCTATGGTGATTTCCATAGAAACTTCTCGTTACACAAGGCAAGAAGGTGCCAACAATTCATTCTTCTCACCGTTTACATTACACATTTCCGTTCGATGATTCGCAAGACTTTTCGTCGTCTGGCAGCCCTGCATCCTGTTACACTTTTTGGAGTGGGGTCTGGCCTCATGGTTATTACTGGACTTCTGATACACGCACACATTCAGACAATTATTCAGGTGCGAGATATCTCTGTTCCGATTGTCGGTCAGTTACCACAAATGGAACGAAGGTTAGCAACTCTTACACAGCAGCTTGAGCTTACCGAGTTGCATGCAGCAACTCGCATTGGTTCACAGCAAGAGAAGGTGGAGGTATACGCTCTACCAGAAGAGACAAATGTTAGTCGCACAGTTGCGACATTCGAAGTGATTCGTGATGTTCTTACCCGTGATGGCTTGATCGCAAGCATGTCGGATCTGGATATTTCTGAAACCACGAAGCGTGAAGACGGTTCTGCGTCCCGCACGATCTCTGTGGAGTTTGCAGCGCATGAAGATGGAGTGAAAACGATCATGTTACTTATTCGTCTATCGGGACTGTTAACCGTTGGAGATGTGCTTACTCAGCAGGAGATAGATCTTCTGGTTGATCGTATAGAGCAAGAGAATCCATCCGGTATTGTTGCTCTGGAACAGTTTCTCACTGCAGATCTTCTTCGCTACGCCGAAAATCCTAAGACGTACGAAGAGCAACTCAAGCGATCATTTAGTTCGACGACATTCCATAATCTATTTGAGAACGTGCTTCGAACATCACTTCTGCGAGAGGTAAAAATCTTATTGCGTAGTGATTTGGAAGAGATTCTTAGCGGATACAAACTTTGGCCTATGCAGCTTATGGCGGTAGAAGAAGTATCCATTCGTCCAGGTGCAGCGCCTAAATGGCAGAAGCTCGGTCTGACACTATTGATTTTTAGTGAGGGATCTTAAGAGCAATTTCTTGACAGAAATCCTCTCTTAAGCCAAATTCCCCTTGTTATCACTACCCCAATCTCACTCTGCAAAAACGTCGGAAACATATCGCAACGAAAAAGAAGGAAAAGAGACCTCGAATGAATGAAGAGATTACTGCGCCAACAGTGCGTTTGATCGATGAGGAGAAAAACTCCGAAGAGCTTTCTATAGCGGATGCTATTACTCGTGCGCAGGAAGAAGAGCTAGACCTCATAGAGATATCACCAAAAGCTACGCCCCCCGTTGTAAAGATCACAGATTTTGGACGGTATATGTATCAGCAGAAGAAGAAGGATCAGAAGCAAAAGGCACACAGCAAGCAGACAGAGGTAAAGATGCTGAGATTCTCTTTTCGTACAGAAAAGCATGATCTTGATCGTATCTTGGATCGTGCACGAGAGTTTTTGGCAGAACGCCATTTGGTAAAGCTGGTGGTTCGCTTGCGTGGACGAGAGATGACCAACAAGGATTATGCTCGTCAAAAGCTAACAGCTCTTGTGGCCGAGCTTGCCGATGTTTCTGAGATTGAGCAGGAGGTAAAGCCTCAAGGGAATCAATTTACAGCTATTGTGCGGCCAAAAAGGAGTTAGTAATTAACTACCAAATTGTGCCAGATTTTGCTTGAATCGGGCGATTTTACCTATAAACTGCCTCCGATACTTCGATTCACTCAGTATAAATGCCTAAACAGAAGAGTCATAGCGGCGCTAAAAAACGGGTCAAAAAGACCGGTTCTGGCAAAGTTGCGGTAAAACGCAATAGCCGCAATCACCTCTTGCTGCAGAAAAGTAAGCGTCAAAAGAGCCTCAGTCGAACTCTTGTAACAGAGAAGGGCGACACCAAGAAGCTCAAATCTCTCCTTCCCTATCTCTAGTCATGCGCGTAACGACAGGTTACATACGAAGCCGGCGCCACAAGAAAATTCGCAAACTTGCGAAGGGGTATCGTGGGATGCGTAGTTCTACATTCAAGAAAGCAAACGAAGCGGTAATGAAAGCAGGGCAGCATGCATACATCGACCGCAAAAAGAAGAAGCGTGATTTCCGTGCTCTCTGGATTACACGTATCAACGCTGCGGTTGCAGGTCACGGGATGAACTACAGTCGTTTCATTAAAGCTCTGAAAGATAAGAAAGTAGAACTCGATCGTAAGGCACTCAGTGAACTTGCAGTAAATGACCCGAAAGTATTCGAAGCAGTGGTGAAGGCCGTTGCTTAAATTATGAATCGACTCTCTGTCATAATTTTCCGGGATGGAAAAGGCAAGATTCTATTACAATATCGTGATAGTGGAGCACCTACTAGTCCGCTTATGTGGAGTTTCTTTGGTGGTAGCGCTGATCATCAAGATGAAACTGAGCAGCAGGCGATTGTACGTGAGATAAAAGAAGAGTTGGGTTTAGATATTTCTGAGGAACATCTTCGATTACTTACCAATGAAATACACGGAGAAGGTGAGGAGCGAAATGTATTTTTCTTCGAATATACACAACCAATTTCGTGGAATGATATTGGTGTATATGAAGGTGCGGGTGCTGCATTTCTTACGAAGGAAGAGATATTACAGATGAAGGAAACGACAGAGACGGCAAAATATTTTGTTGGGAAATACGCCTAGGTGAGGTGTATTGTATTTGCAATGTCTAAGTTTGCTTCCAAGTCGGCAGAACGATCGGTGATAAGTTTTACGCTTTTGTATCTACTGGTTGCTTCACTATTTTCATGGAGACTGCAAAACTGGGAGTTCATCATTTATATATGCGTTGTGCTAATTATTGGCTTATCTGTGATGAACATTCACAACAAGGTACGGTTTTCTACAGGAATTCTTTGGTGTCTTTCTGCCTGGGGTCTCTTGCATATGTTAGGTGGGCTGATGCCAATCCCCCAGAGCTGGCCTCATAATGGAGAGCATGCGGTGCTGTATAGCCTCTGGCTTATACCAGATTACATTAAATACGATCACATAGTGCACGGCTTCGGGTTTGGTGTTTGTACATGGGCATGTTGGCAGGCACTACGTCCTATTGTTTCTGGTACGCAGGAATATCTTACAGAAATTGTTCTTGCAGTTCTTGCTTCTAATGGACTTGGAGCTGCGAATGAAATTATTGAGTTCTTTGCGACCCTCGCATTACCATCGACGAATGTTGGTGGGTACATCAATACCGGATGGGATCTTGTATTCAATCTCATCGGTTCACTTATTGCTGCAGTGATTATTTGGTTTGGTAGACCTATCCCTGTGCCTCCTGTGCTTCGAGGGAAGCTTTGATACGCATCGTGGCAATAATGCCGGCTCTTTCAGACTCATCAAGTTTCATTTTGATGTACTTCACGGTTTCTTCGAGGTCCGGGATCATCTTGTGCTCCAAGGCGTTTACACGGCGGCGGGTAGTTTCGAGTTCGATAGCCATCGCCTCTGCCTGCTTTTCGATTTGTGCAAGATTGATGAGTACTTCAAATACCTTCTCTAATGCTTCGACAGCTTCGTCAAACATTGCGTTGGTTCCTGCGTATCCGTAGGACTTAATGGTTCCTTCTTTTGATATAGTGAAATTAGGGATTTTCACACTCATCACATTCTTGGTTTCTACCTCCAGTTCGATCTTTGCTTGTGGGCTGCTGAGAGCATTTTGTAGCTGTGCCTCGGTCATCCATGCAGATGCTGTGAGGAACTTCTTAAAGACGTTTCCCAGTTGCTCTTCTACTTCTTCACGAAGCATTTTTGCCTCTCGGATGATGCTCATAAACTGTTGCATGAGTCCGTCTTGTTTATCCTTAAGAAGCTTATGGCCACGCTTTGCAGACTTGTGTCTGCGTTTTAAGTCCATCAGGGCCATTCGTGTCGGATTTACATTGAGGAGAGCCATAATGTTTTAAGAAGCTTTTTTAAGGTCAGCATATACAGCGACGACGCAGACAATAAAGAAGACACCGGCAAAGGCATCAACAAAGTCTGCAAGAACGAGACCGAGTGTCTCAAGTCGTGAGTCTACTATAGTGAGTATTCCTGTAATACTACTGTCTATCAGAGCAACAGGAAGGAAGATGCAGAGTGCTATAACAACAATTCTCCAAAGCACGTCCCACGTCTTTCCTTTTACAAAGTCCTTACTCCTATTAAGCACAGGGCGACCGTAGGCGACCTTGCCTTCTTCTATCATCATAATGTCATAGAAGACTGTGCGTACGGAGTAGATGATACCGGGGACTATCAGAAGCAATGACCACAGTAGGGTGATAATACCTCGAAGTACTTCTGTAAGAATCAGAGCACCAATAAACTTGCGTGCCTCCTTTCGTACAGCTTTAAATGATGTTCGGTTGCGACCTGCGGGGCTACTGACCATACGTTTTGCAACAGTCAGTACACAGGCTTGTCCCCAGAAAAGGAGATAGATGAGCAAAACGATTAGAGGAACCATGACGGCGATTTCCATTGCCGTGAATGACTCCAGTGATAGGTCTTCTATATCTTGCGCTTCTGCGATGCCTATCATTCCGCTGAATGCATCCATGAATGCGACAGGCAAAAAGAACAGCCAGAAGGCGATTTCGTTTAGCACGGGTTGCTTCTTGTAGAAGCTCCATGCAGTGCCGATGATAGCGAATGGGGATTGGAGCATTATGCAGCGACAGGTTCTGCAGATTCTTTCTTTTTCTTCATATACTTATCAATCTGGTCTGGTTTTACACGCTTCAGTTCTGACCGTGGGAGTTCTGTAAGAAGATCCCAACCAATACTGAGTGAGTCAAAGATCGAGCGGTTTTCACCCTCTCCTTGTGTGATGAATTCTTTTTCGAATCGATCTGCAAACTTGAGGTAGGCCTTGTCCGTATCAGAGAGAGAAGATTCACCGAGGATAACCGCAAGCTCACGGACTTCTGCTCCACGGGCGTAGGCTGCTGTAAGCTGCGCATCCATACCGGAGTGATCGTCACGAGTAACACCTTCACCTTGTGCCTTACCCTTAAGACGAGAGAGAGACCCCATAGGAATAACCGGTGGGAAGATCGCTTTTTGGTGCAGCCCTCTGTCGAGACGAATCTGTCCTTCGGTGATGTATCCTGTAAGGTCGGGGATTGGGTGGGTCACATCATCTTCCGGCATTGTAAGGATAGGAATCTGCGTGATGGAACCTTTCTTTCCTTTGATACGTCCAGCTCGCTCATACAGAGTTGCAAGGTCGGTGTAGAGATACCCTGGGTAACCTCGACGACCGGGAACTTCTTTTCGCGCAGCGGAGATTTCTCGTAGTGCTTCACAGTAGTTGGTCATATCGGTGATAATTACCGTTACGTGATAGTCTTTTTCGTATGCGAGGTATTCTGCTGCAGTTAGAGCCAAACGTGGAGTAGCAATACGCTCTGCCACGGGGTTATCTGCAGTGTTTAAAAAGAGAACCGCACGACTAAGTGCGCCAGTCTTCTCAAATTCGTTCTTAAAGAACTGTGCCTCTTCGAACGTCACACCCATCGCTGCAAACACCACCGCGAATTTATCATCAGTTTTTATGTCTTTCGATCCTTTTCCTTCTGCCACCTCACTCTCTGCAAGCACGCGAGCCTGACGAGCGATTTGTGCTGCAAGTTGTGCGTGAGGGAGACCTGCTCCCGAGAAAATCGGAAGCTTTTGTCCTCGCACGAGAGTGTTTAAGACATCAATAGTGGAGATACCGGTTTGGATAAAGTCATCCGGAAAATCACGGCTTGCAGGATTGATCGGTGCACCATTAATGTCCAGTTTCTTTTCTGGAACGATTTCAGGACCTTGGTCCATTGGTTTACCGGACCCATCAAAGATACGACCAAGCATATCTTCGGAGACTCCGAGTTCGAATGTGCGGCCAAGGAAGCGTACTTTGGTACCCTTGGTCGTTGCACCCTGTGCGTCTTCGAAGAGCTGCACAACGGCAAGCCCCTCTCGGGACTCAAGTACTTTACCGAGACGCTTAGATCCGTCGGTAAGTTCGATTTCACAGAGTTCGTCGTAGGCCACGCCCTCCACATCCTTAACCATAAGGAGTGGACCTGCGATGTCGTGAACTGTTTTGTAAGCTGTAGACATAATTAGAGGGAGGAAATTTGGGAACGGATAGTTTCATCAAGTTTGTTGAACTTTTCTTCTACTTCATCTTCCGGCAAGAGGCTCGCTTGAGCAATTTCTTCTTTTACGGGGAGTTCCTGAAGTTTTTTAAAGTCGAAGTCTTCTTGGGTGATTACTGGTTCTGCAGCGTCTGCAAAGGTAAGGATAGACTTGAGAAGTCTGTACTGTTTTTGGAGTGAGCTGTATGCATCAACGGGGTCGAATCCATTTTGGAACAAGAAGTCTTCACGAATCATTTGTGCAGTCTCCATAGTCAGTTGCTCCTTTGGTGAGAGCGCATCCATACCAACAAGACGTACGATTTCTTCTAGCTTGCTTTCGTCCTGCAAGATCTCCTGGGCTCGTTTGCGGTTAGAAGAGAAGTCTTCTGCGATCTCTTTACCGTACCAACCTTCGAGGTTGTCTGCGTACAGTGTGTAGCTTTGTAGCCAGTTGATAGCAGGGAAGTGACGCTTGTAGGCAAGCTTTGCATCCAGCGCCCAGAATACTTTGGTTACCCTG
>DJKT01000034.1 GCA_002436205.1 Candidatus Peribacter sp. UBA6535 | reverse complement strand
CCCTACGGAGGGGATTTTTTATTTTTTCTATTACTATTATGTCAAATGAAGAAGCACCACCACAGGAATCTATAGGTGATATCGATCGCCGTTATATTTACATCTCGGAATGTTTGTTACCAAAAACCAGTGAAATTTTCTATTCTATCTCAGTACCAGAAATCAGATCGAAAAGAGCTGAGGTAGACCGTGTACTTAAAAGAATTGAAGATTTAGAAAAACGAGAAGAAGGAATGTATTCTAAGGATGAGGCTATGGCAGTTAGTAAGGATGTAGGTGCAGTCCTAAGAGTTGAAGAGAAAGAAAATGACAAAAAATTATATTTACAAATAAGAGTTCTTCTTCAGTCAAGAATGGGGCTATTAATTAACAGGCTGGTATTTGAATCTGAATCGAAGGCATATACAGCTGCCGAAATGATGGGTACAGCGTTTTTCGGTCTAATGCTTTACCAAGGTGTGGGCGAAATACTAATCGAACTACAGAAAATACTGCGTGAGGAATCCGATTCTCCACCCTACTAAGGGTTTTTTCATTTTTTTATGAATACTCCTCTGTCCATTGCCAATTGCATAAACCTTTCACCAAAGGATCAGCGCATTGTAGACACTGCTCAGCCAGAAAGTGTAGATGGAGAAGATCCTCGTATGGCTATTCTTGCAGAAGGTGCTATCAAAGCAGCATCTGTGGTGAATTTCAATCAAAAGGGCATGTTGATTATTAATGACGGCGACGAGGTGAATACAGATGTCTGGAGACGGCTTACATTGGTAGGTAAAAAGCCAATTGAAGTATTGCCTCAGAATATGTTGATCGAAATGATTGCCTCTAATTTCGCTGTGCGAAAATGTTTACAGGAGGCGACAACCATCGTTGCACCACGGTCTGCAGGTCCAAGGGTGCTGGCTGCTCTCTCAGCATGTGATGCATCTTTAACTGACAGTAAGAAGATCATTGAGCCGTTTCCCGATCGAGTACTCAATCCTGACAGAAGTATCAAAGAAATCACATTACAGGATAGTGACACCGCATTATTTGCTGAGCAAATTACGCAAGATGATCGTGTTGTCATTCTTGACGATGTTGCCAGCAGTTATCGTACAGCATCTCGAATAGCAGAAAATGTTCGTCAAGCTTCATGTGTAGATGTCATTACACTTCTCGCAGCAGTCCCCAGACAACAGGATGTAGCTTTTATGCGTGCAAGTGGTATAAACAGTGTACTTTCTGCTGGAGTAACCCAATATAAAAAATTGCCGAATAATAGGCCTGCTATTACCACAACTGCAGGTATTTTTGATCAATCCGAACGAAGTATACGTAGCTTTGAAAATCTCTGTCGGTATCTTCGTGATGATGGTGCAGCTCTTCGGTTACTCTTAGAGAGATTACGTAGTTCGATGAGTGTACTACTTATGGATTTGGATGGTACATCTCTTGTTGATGGAGCAATACCTGATTCCCTTTGCACTGTTTTACAGAAGGCGCGTTCTCAATTGTTTTCCGTTGTTACTACAGCAAGAAGTCAGAATTCTTTCGATAGTCTTTCTGATGAAACCCGCTCAGTTTTTCGTGCTGGTGTATTTGATGATGGACTTTCTGTTCGTATCAATGGAACGACAATACCGGCAGTAGATCGCAAGTTGAATGTAAGCGAATTAACAAAACTGATTGAGCGGGCGGCTCGAAAAGCAGATGCACTTGTTTGTGTGACACAGAAAGCAACGTCCAATCGTTTGCCATGGAAAGTCCGAATTCGGCAAAAGAATGGCGATATAGAAAGCTCCGATTATTCTGATGCAGATACGCAGGCAGCATTGCAAATGGCAGGAGTATTTAATGAGGCGGGAAGATTTTCTCTGATACCAACAGGATATGGGGATGCAACGATTCTTTGGCCTGGAGCGGGGAAAGGTACAAGTGGCATCGATTCTATTGCACGGTATTTGCCAACACTTCCTCCACTGTCAAAGTTTGTTGCAGCGGGCGATGGTCCCAATGATAGTTCTATGCTTGAACGCATTAAAGCTAGTGGTGGAGTATCCATAGCAGTTAATGCACTCAATCAAGATGTCAGGAACGCGGCGTCTTTTGTAATGAATCTAGATGAATTTACGCAATACCTATCTTCAAGATTTATTTCTTCTTCTAATTGATCGTTATGAAAAAAGTTCTCGATCATCTGCAGTGCACTCAGGATGATATTGCTCCAATTGTCCTCATGCCAAGCAACCCTGCTAAGGCAGATCGTATTGCTGGCTTTCTAGATAATGCAAAAAACGTAGGACGATATCGTGAATTTGTCTCGTGGACCGGTACGTATAATACTATTCCAGTGTCAGTGATCTCTACTGGTGTAGGTTGTCCTTCAACAGCAATTGCTGTTGAGGAAGCTATTCTTGGTGGAGCACAAATCCTCATTCGCGTTGGTACATGTGGTGGTTCTTGGAGGGATGACATTCCTTGTGGAAGTTTGATTCTGCCAACTGCATGTGTACGTGAAGAGGGTACGACATCCGAGTATGTGCCTACGACATTTCCAGCTGTTGCAGATTTTTCAGTCATGTCAGCATTGGCTCGTGTTGCATCTACAATGGATATTCAGGTTTTTACAGGCATCAATCGTACACACGATGCGTATTATGGCTCAGGTATATCTCGTGAACGATGGACACACTCCTTTGAGTCCTGTGATGTTCCTCTACCAACGCAACCTATTTTAAGCTCAGAGATGGAATGTTCTGCATTATATCTCCTGGCTGCCTTGCGAGGTGTAAAAGCAGGTGCTGTTCTATCGGTGAATGCAGATCCAGAAGCTCTTTGTGTACAAAAGCAAAGTAACGTTATTCCAGCAATGAAAAGCAATAAAGTTACTGCAGATTATGCTGAGGAATACTCAATCGAACTTGTATTACAATCTCTACCTGATTTAAAGATGCTCATTGAGTGATTGTTTATGTGATTTGAATGGCATTCACAATTATAATGCAATGGATGAACCACGAACCATTCATGTACCAGTGCCTCGAACTAGCGAAGCAGGGCAGGGGACTAGTCGGTAGCAATCCTCTTGTTGGATCTGTCCTTGTTCGTGATGGAAACATCATTGCCGAAGGGTATTATCGAGGCATTGGATCCGATCATGCGGAGAGAGATATGATCAAAAATTGTGATCAAGATATTCAGCAAGGGGATAGGCTCTACGTAAATTTAGAACCCTGCTGTCATCACGGGAAAACTCCTCCGTGTACGGATGTGATTATCGAGAGTGGCATCAAGCATGTTGTTATTGGAATGGTGGATCCTGATGAGAAGGTAGCGGGGAAGGGGATTGATCAGTTGCGATCAGCAGGTATCAATGTGTCCGGACCTGTATTTCGAGCGCAGTGTGAGAGACTCAATCGGGGATACATCAGCCTCCGTACAAAGAGTCGTCCCTATATTACTCTCAAGCGAGCTCAGAACTCTGAGGGAGCAGTTGCCAATCCAGATGGCTCCAAGCGGTGCATTACTTCTCAAAAGCAAAATGAATGGTCCCACACGCACCTTCGATCCACCCATGATGCAATCCTCGTAGGCGTACAAACAGTCATTGCTGATGATCCACAGCTCACAATCCGGCATACCCAGCTACCAGCCCCCAGCTACCAGCCCCTTCGCATCATTCTTGATCCAGATTTTCGTATTCCACGGGATGCGAAGGTGATTGATCACAATACAATCATCATCACACAAAAAGAATCAGAGACAATCGGAGAAGCTAAGGTCATCACCGTGCCAATAATAGATAATCACTTCGAATGGAATACTCTTTGGAATACCCTAGCTACTAGCTCCAAGCCCCTATCTACTATTCTCGTAGAAGGAGGCCCGAAAACCTGGGAATCGTTTAAAAAAGCAGGAATAGTAGATGAAGAGATCACTCTTATTGGTACTTAAAGCTTCGCCGCAACCCTTTGCCCTGCCTTGTATACTTTTTCAAAGAGTCTATGTCGCAGAGGCAGTTTTCCTGACCTCTTAAACCCATCGGCAAATGCGGCGAACCACATTCCACGTTTACGCACTGCAGCGAGACTCTTTTCTCTTGTATCTACTACCAAACCAAACTTTCCTCTACCGAGTGTGCAGCGACCTTCGTAGTAGAGCCCTGTGACAGTTCCCCCATAATACCGAATAGCTTCCCGTACAAACATTGTGGTAAAGCGCATCAAACCTTTCCATGCAGCAGTCGGAGCTCCACCGGTGAAGATAAAGTAAAATGGCTTTCCATGTAGTGTACCTTTCGAATGCGTCTCAGTATCAAGGCCGAAGCA
The DNA here is from genome assembly GCA_002436205.1 of Candidatus Peribacter sp. UBA6535. GTDB lineage: Bacteria > Patescibacteriota > Gracilibacteria > Peribacterales > Peribacteraceae > UBA2170. The sequence goes on along the minus strand of DJKT01000034.1, from coordinate 2,027 downwards.
TCCCATCCAGTCGATAAAGTTTTTGAGATGTGATGGCACACCAAAATTCCAGACCGGTGTTGCAATCAAGACTCCATCTGCTTCTTCTATTCTCTTTTTAAGTTCCAGATACTCTTTTGGAGCTATGCAACTGCCCGAGTAACAATCCAACGTAAAGTGTGGAAGAGGGAAATCAAACAAGCGAATCTTGTGCACATCACATGCACATGCATCTTTTGCACCTTGAAGAAAGGAATCTGCTAAGAATTCTGAGTTACTGGGTTTATTGGTACTGCAAACAAGGACAAGAATGTTCATGACATCGATTGTAACAGAGTTATTACGGTAGTTTGTAATCTATTTCTCCTTTACCTGATCTGGCTTTTGTACCGTGGCACGACCATTTTTCTAAACATCACTTCATGGTACACTTGCTCCCTTTTGTATTTTACTCAAGAAATGTTCAACCTTTGACAAGGTACTCTTGCGGGTTGAAGTAACCGTTGACCATCGTGCAAGACTTCAATATCTTGTGTGGTTGTGGCACCAGTACCACAACATAGTGTGTTAATCCCCCCCCACCAACCATGAACCCCACGAAAGCTTCGTCGTCCCTTAATGCGTCTCAGCAACACGGTACACCTGCTCCGAGCAGTGGTGGTATGTGTATAGAGCGCATGTTTACTACCCCCGGTAGTGATCCACTTGAACAGGTGGTCTACGAAAAACGAACAAGTCGCATCACTAATACAGATGGTTCGGTGGTTTTTGAAATGGAGGGAGCAGAAATTCCTGCTAGCTGGTCACAAGTAGCAACGGATATTGTCGTTAGTAAGTATTTTCGCAAGGCAGGTGTGCCACAGTACAACGAAGCAGGGGAGGTGATGAAGGATGATGCAGGAGAGATAGTAACTGGACCCGAGCGCACGGTTAGACAGGTCGTCCGCCGTTTGGCAGGTTGTTGGCGTCATTGGGGACAGCAGTACGGATACTTTGATACAGCACAAGATGCTTTAGCTTTTGAGGATGAACTCAGTTACATGCTTGTACATCAGATGGCAGCACCTAATAGTCCACAGTGGTTTAACACGGGACTTCATTATGCATATGGAATCACCGGAAGAGCGCAGGGACATTATTACTGTGCCCCTGAGACAGGAGAAGTGAAACAAAGTGCAGACGCGTACACACACCCACAACCGCATGCTTGCTTTATTCAATCAGTCGAAGATGACATGGTAAACGAAGGAGGAATTATGGATCTTTGGGTTCGCGAGGCGAGACTCTTTAAGTTTGGTTCCGGAACGGGGACAAACTTTAGTAGTCTTCGTGGTTCTGGAGAACCGCTCTCCGGTGGAGGGCAGAGCAGTGGTCTTATGAGCTTCCTCAAGATTGGAGACCGTGCAGCAGGAGCTATTAAATCTGGTGGTACTACTCGCAGGGCTGCAAAAATGGTCTGTTTAGACCTTGATCATCCGGATATCGAGGAGTTTATTAACTGGAAGGTTAACGAAGAGAAAAAAGTCGGTGCAATGGCGAAAGCAGGATACGACACAGACTTTAATGGCGAGGCATACTCCACAGTATCCGGTCAAAACTCCAATAACTCCGTTCGTGTTCCACATGCATTCTTTGACTCTGTAGAGAAAGATGCCAACTGGAATCTGTTCTGGCGTACAGAAGTAAAAGGAGCAATGAAAGAAGGCCGCAGCCCGGAATCTTGTAAAACTCTGCGCTCTCGTGAGCTTTGGGACCAAATCGGTTACGCCGCTTGGTCGTGTGCAGACCCGGGGTTGCAATATGATACGACGATTAACGACTGGCACACATGCCCGGAGAATGGCCGTATTAATGCATCGAATCCTTGTAGTGAGTACATGTTCCTCGATAACACTGCGTGCAACCTAGCCTCTATCAACTTGATGAAGTTCTACGACGAAGAGCACGGTACATTCGAAGTAGAGAAATTTAAGCACGCAGTTCGTCTCTGGACGATCGTGCTAGAGATTTCTGTACTCATGGCACAGTTCCCAAGTAAAGAGATCGCA
>DJKT01000050.1 GCA_002436205.1 Candidatus Peribacter sp. UBA6535 | reverse complement strand
ACCACTAATCTATTTCCTTACCCACGTAACAAACCCCTCAAATGACGGAGTATACGGAAAATCTGTATTTCCATTTATTTCGATATCCGTCACCGTTTCTGTAACCACATCGAGCGTAAAGCTCACAGATCGATCTTCCAAAGGCGTATTGAAGAGCACATCCGTAATGCGAGCATTATTGCCCTCAAGGTGAGTAATAGCAGAGTTTACAGTAAACAAAGCTCCGGCACTCTCGAGCATCTGATACGCTTTTGCTTCTACCTGCTGAGGACTTAGTGTTACCTCGGGCTCGGGCTCGGGTTCTGGCTCCTTATCAGGCTCTACTATGATCTGCGGTTCTATTTCACTCTTTGGAGGTATTGGAGAAAGATCAATACGCCCTCGATGTCTGAGTGTCTCCTGTGCTTGCAACATGATCTGCGTAGGCTCATCTGCACTTGCTATAAGATCAAGGAGTGTCTGGCTGAGATACATTGCACGCTGTGGGTAGCCACGCTCTTCTAGTCGATCTATAAGAGGCATATGGGCAACAATGACATTCTCTATAAATGCATCACTATCCCCTACCATAGTAAGCATTCCCTTAGGGGAAACTGAAAAACGTTCCAATACAAAATCAGAAAAAGGATCTGGACTAAAGGTGCTAAATGGCAAAAGGAATACGCGAGTAAGGTGTGACTCTACTGACACATCCGGTTCAAAGATTGCCCATGCAATATTTCTGAATGCTGGATGGAATGAACTTGCCAACCATACAGACTCATCCGTAATTAACTGCTGGAGAAGAAGCATCCTCAACGCTGTCTGACCTTCTGTTGATTGACTCAGAAGTACGGCAACAACTGCCATGCCACGGTCTGTCTTGAGTGCATCACGTACCAATGAAAGGTTGAGGAGTTCCTCGAATCGATCAACATCTCCCTGTTGCACTGTATGACATACAACACCGAGAACATGCTCATCTTTCTCAGAAATCACGTGACTTGCAGATACCGGAAGCAATACCTCCTCCTCTGGAAGAACATCAAGCGGGAGAAACTGCTTTTGCTCTGGCAGAATACTTTCGGGAACGCGTACCAAAGAAAGATCTCCAATTTTGCGTTCTATAAAACTGATAGGAAGTGGACGGGGAAGCCTAGCTTTCATCCATGCATCAAATCCTTCATTAAGTGTCGCAATGTTGCCGGAAAGTTCCCACTGCATACCGGCAGGAACAACCATGCGCTGATCTCCCGACACTACTACTGCAGGTGCGGTGAGTGCTGCGATGACGAGATTGTCGCCGTCACGTGTAAGGTGAATAGATCCGTTGAGCGTAGTAATTTGGACATCATCAATCGTTACTCGGATAACACCTTCCGATGCCAGTAGTACAGACCCTTTGCTCAAATATAAATGATCCTCCTCTTCTTGCAGCTGCCCACCTGCATATACCACTCCATACACTCCTGAATCGAATGTGAATCGCTCATCATCTGCAGTACTAAAAATCTGTGTAACAGATGAGAGCACATTCGGAAGATCTACCGGCGCTTGAGCAAAAGTCACTGCTAAAGCAGCGACCAACACAGGGAATGCTACAAGATGCCTGTGGCGTGGGGTTTGTGTTTCCAAATTTGTTTATGAATCTCTCTATTATAGCAAAATTTGGTTATTTTCGCTACACTGCATGCCTATGCGGATCATTGGAATAGACCCTGGCCTTGCAACAGTAGGAATTGGGCTAATAGAAGCCAATTGCGCACATGATCTTCGCGTCGTTGACTATTTAACTATAGAAACTGCATCCAAAACAGTATTTGCCCAGAGACTCAAGGAAATTGGAAAGGATCTGGATGATATTCTGACGGATTTTCAGCCAGAGCTTGCCATAATCGAAAAACTCTACTTCTCTGTAAATGAGAAGACTGCCCTCGACGTAGCCCAAGCAAGAGGAGTGATACTCTCCTGCGTAGCAGGTAAAGACTTAGAAATTATCGAGCCTACTCCACCAGAACTCAAAAGTTGTATTACCGGAGATGGCTCTGCTGATAAAAAGCAGATGCAGCAGATGGTGAAGATGATTTTTAACCTCAAAGAAATTCCACAGCCAGATGACGCGGCAGACGCTTTAGCCCTTGCTGCTTTCGGTGCTTTTCAGGGGAAGCGAGCTACTTTGATTGCTTAAGACTTCTGTACGCTCTTCTATTTCCCATACTTTCGCTCCATGTACTTCGCTCGGTACATGCGTTGTTGTAATAATCACCTGATGTCCTTCGAGAGATTTGAGGAGTGAGGCTTGATGGTGATCATCAAGTTCAGAAAATACATCATCTAATAGTATCACCGGTTTCTCCCCTCTCTGGAGTTCCAGATACGACACCTCAAGAAAGAGCAACGCCAGTACTGCAGTGCGTTGCTGTCCACGTGAAGCGAACGTAGAAATGTCTCTGCCATCTACTACAACCTTCCAGTCATCTCTGTGTGGCCCTATTGTTGTTGAGTGAAGGATGATGTCTCGCTCCTGAAAATGGGAAAGCAAGTCCATCATCTCAGACTTTGCCGTGCCAAAGTCTCGCGCATCTCCTTTGCGCTCATAAATAATCTGCGCATCCTCCCAGTCTTCTCCAAGTGCTGCAAGTTCCTCTCCAAAAGTACATTGCAATACCTCGCAAAGTTCTAAGCGACGAAGCATCACCACTGTGCCTGTTTCCGCAGCTTTCTCATCCCACACAGCAAGATCTGTTTTGCGCGCTACTCCATCCCCGATCTTTCGGAGCAAAGAATTTCTCTGCTTGAGAATTTTTTGATACTGCATAAGCGTCTGCATGTACTCTGGAGACACTTGGCATAGAAGTTGATCCAAAAAACTTCTACGATTAGCGGGTGCACCAGTAAAGAGCTCTAAATCCTGTGGAAGAAAAATCACCGAGGGCAATGCTCCCACCATATCGCTAATAGAAACTTTCACGTCATTAATAAAACACGCCTTCTGTTTACGAGGAGCGATTTGTGACACAAGCTCCAGAGACTTCTCCTCTGCGGTATCAGACTGTACTTGTGCTTTGACCCGATAGAATTCCTGTCCCCATGTAATGATGTCCATCTCTTCTGCTTTCTGACAGCTCTTTGTCAGAGAGAGTAAAGAGATCGCCTCGAGAATGTTCGTTTTCCCCACACCATTTGGACCTACAAATACGTGTACGTTCTCTTCTCCGAACTCTAGAAAGTGCTCTGGATAGCTACGGAATTGCTGCAATGAGAGTGAACAAATACGCATTGATAAAAGGCTACCTGAAAAAATACGAAATACGAAGCACGAAATACGAAACTACTTCTTATTTCGGATTTAGGATTTCGATTTTTCTATTAGTTCAAGCCCATCACTATACAGCTTATTGACCAAATCCAAATACTCTTTCCTCTTAAGATACTCAGGAAGCTGATCGCGAAGCACCCACATATATTGATCGATTTCCTCATCATCCACCTGCACCTTTGTATCTGCATCAACCGTTGCAAATACGTACTCAATGCGCTGTCCTTTTACATTATCCGGACGAAACCTTCTGTAACTGGCAGGGAAATCATATTGATACACATGGCTACTGGTATCAATTATCTCCGGTGTGATACCTGCCTCTTCTTGCACTTCACGAATAGCCGCCTGCTCACACGTCTCTCCTTCTTCTACTCCACCCTGAGGCAATTGCCAGTCATCACGCTTACGAGGCTTATGGACAAGAAGCATCTCAAACGTATCTCCACTGGGACGAAACACCGCAATGGAAGCGCAACTGCGATAGATTTCTTGTGTCATCAAGAGACACTATACAAGATCTGGTGGCAGAATCGAGGCTGAAGTGCGTCGTACTAATACAGAAAGTCCAGCTATCGTAATACACATACCTATTATCTGATATGCCGACGGTCTTTCTCCAAAGAAAAGTGATGCAAATATCAAACTGAACACCGGATAAGAAAGAATAATTGAAACAGCCTTAGGAAGCGGAAGCGATTTTAATCCTTCGTACCAACAAAGCTTAGAAACAACAAGTACCATCACTCCATAAAATAATACCAACCATATATTCTCATAGAGAAGCAGGAATGTTTGCTGTGTAATATCCTCAAAAACAATAGCAAGTGTGCAAAACACTATACCTCCAAATAAATGTCGAATAGCTAGTACAAAAGAAGATGATGCAGTTTGTAGAGCTCTTTTAGCACACATATTTCCAATAGGATAAAAGACTGTACCAAGAACGATAAGTAAATCACCGGGGTTCAACTCTAAAGATCCATTATACAAAACAAAAAGTGTTCCGAGTAATACTCCTAACGCACCAATAATCTGTCGGCCTGAAATATGCTCTCCTGCAAGAACACGAAAAATAAGAAAGGAAGATAGCATCTCTGACTGTAGAAGAAGCGCTGTATTAATTCCTGATGTATACCGTGTACCAGCAAAAATAAACAACAGTGCTAGTACAGAATTGCAAACTGTTACCCCGCCAATATAAAACCACGTTTTCCACGAAAGGTGTTGTCTCCAATTGCGGCGAACAATCAGCAGTGCTATATGAATAGCAGAGCCAATATATGCACATATTCCTGCAAAAAACATGACAGGAAGTACTCGAACTGCATGATTGATGAATATAGGAAATCCGCCTTCAATCATACTACTCATCATTACAAAAGAGACTGCTCTTCGCTCATGCTTATGTGCCTCCATAACTACTTAGAATGTCTCTCTTCTTTGAGTTTTACCACCTCTCGGGTCTTACATTTGCTGCAATACTTCTTCATGCCCTCTACGTGCTCCTTCCAACCTTTTCCCTGCTTATCTTGCTTATGTAGACGCAGTGTTCCCAGCCGATTTCCCGACTTGGAGCAAAACATAGCGAATACTGTTCTCTTTCCTCTAGGCATAATGGGGGTAGGATACGGATATTTGGCCAATCCGCAAGAAAAAGCTTATTTTCCTGACTGTAGGTAATGAAACGCTGAATTTGCTGCTACGGCACCCTCCCCAGCCGCTGTCGCAAACTGGGCAAAGTGGTTGGAACCTCCACTGACATCACCAGCAGCAAAGACTCCCTTTACTGTTGTATTCAGAGCAGCATCGACTTTTACGTGGCCACGATCATCAAGTTCACAACCCATCTGTACAGCAATGTCGACCGCAGGAATTGATCCTACTTCAATAAAGACACCATCAAGTTCTATAGTGTCTGAATCCTTCCACGGAGTATCCAGTTTTACACCAGTCACTTTTTGGTCACCTAAAATCTCAACTACATTCGTATTAAGGACAAACTCTACATTATCTCTTTCATTGAGCTTATCAATCCAATACGGCTCTGCACGAAACTCACCTCGACGATGAATGAGGTACACCGTCTTTGCCACTTGTGCAGTAATCGCTGCACCTTCTATAGCACTATCTCCACCCCCAAGCACTGCAACAGTTTTATCACGATAGAAGAACGCATCACACGTGGCACAGTACGATACCCCTTTACCAGAAAATTCCTCTTCTCCGGGAACACCGAGATGACGCTTATTAGAACCTGTCGCAAATATTACTGCTTTTGCTTCGATCACATCACCATTTTGCATCGTGAGCTTAAAACCTTCCTCTACCTTTTCTACTCTACCGGAAACAAGTTCTACGTTATCGAAACTCAGTGCGTGATCTTTGTACTTCTGCATAAGATCTGGTCCTTTAATTTCTATTTCCCCAGGCCAGTTTCCCACATCTGCCGCATTCATACCCATTCCACCTTCTACCTCTCCGACAATTACGGTATCCAACTTATATCGTGCGGTATACACGGCTGCTGTGTACCCTGCACAGCCTAGGCCAATAATTGCAACATCTTTCATTGAGAAGAAGAGTAAATGATTACAGTCTTTATATCCAGCCTCTTACCTGCATCGCATCAAGCATGCGCTTAATTCCCACTGCAAATGCAGCCTCGCGATACGTCATATGCTCCCGTCTCGCTTCACGACGAACGGCTTTATAGGCATCGAGCATCACTCTCTTCAAGCGCTCATCGACCTGTTCATCCGTCCATTGTTCTCCACTACGCCCCTGCGACCATTCAAAATAACTCACTGTAACACCACCAGCATTTGCAAGGACATCAGGAATTACTCTCGTGCCCATCTTCTCAAAAACATCATCTGCCTCTGGAGTTGTAGGCCCATTCGCAAGCTCCAGAATATACTTTGCCTTCACACGATTTGCATTTTCTTTTGTTAGTACATTATCGAGTGCAGCAGGAATAAGAATGTCACAGTCGAGCTCTAACAACTCTTCGTTACTGATCTTAGCAACATCATCCATTTTCATACGTTCGATATCACAAACAGATCCCTCACAATACTCACCAGTTACAGAACCTGTTTTACTCTTGTACTTGGAAATACGTATAGGATCTATTCCCTCCTGGGAATAGATGCCTCCCTGCGAATCGGACACTGCTACAACAATATACCCTGCTTGATGTAAAAGCTGTGCCATATTGGCACCGGCATTTCCAAAGCCCTGAATTGCAACCCGCATATCACCAGGGTCCAATGCAAGACGGTCTACCATCTCCTGTAAAATAAAAAATCCACCGCGAGCTGTTGCAGTATCACGACCAACTGAACCACCAAATGAGAGTGGCTTTCCGGTAATCATCGCCGGACTGTACGTTCGCGTGATTTTCTCATACTCATCACGCATCCACGCCATAATATCCGAATTGGTATTCACATCTGGCGCAGGGCAATCGATATCCGGACCCAGATTTTCATGGAATGCCTTTACATACTCACGTGCAACCTCTTGCACCTCCTTGCTGGTTAGATGTTTCGGATTTACTTGCACTCCCCCCTTCGCTCCCCCAAAGGGAATGTTTACCACTGCCGTCTTTATAGACATTAAAGCAGCAAGAGCCTTCACCTCATCTTCGTTCGCATCTGGATGAAAACGAATACCTCCCTTAAACGGTCCTCTTGCATTATTGTACTGCACGCGAAACGCGTGGAATTTCTTTTCTGATCCATTGCCCGACTGAATTGTAATATCCTTCTTATGGACAAACTGTGGATCATCAAAAAGGGTATTTTGACCATCTTCCAGCTTAATCTTTTGCAAGACTGTATGGAGTGTCTTTTGGAACCGTGTAAAGGGGGTTGAAGTACTCATGAGCCTAGTATGCCATATCTTTGCAAATATTCTGTAATCTTACGCACAAGAGATGCAGAACCCACAAACATCACATACACCATCAAGAACCTTATGCTGGGCCTTGAGGGATGATTTTGTTACTTGCATGCCATGAAATGGATCTACAGAAATTTTGCGCCAAACAGAGAAGTGATTTTCTTCATTCAAATGCTCGTCAAAATACACATGTGCATCTTCATTTGATTCTGGCAAATCATAGTGCTTGCAGAGGCCATCCTTCTTTGTCTGCGACACTTCCGGAAGTGTGAGCTCCATTGCATACATTGCCGTTACTCCGTCTTCAAATGATCCGTCTGCTAATTCTTCCATATCACGAACCGCCTCTTTTGTAAGATCATGTGGCTCGTACTCTTCCAACTCTTTTTCTGTTATACCAAGGCTGGATGAAAATCTTTTCCAAAGTTCAATATGATCTGTCTCATCGACAATATTACGTTCAATATCAGCAATGAGATCTGTAAATCCACGCTCTTTCGCTCTATCCTTTACTCGAGAAACAATGCCCGGAACCGCTTTTGCCATATGAAAGTATTCCTTTGCATACAAAGCAAGATCCTCTTTTGTTAACTCTCCGTTATTCCATTTCTGCGCATAAAAATAGTGTGTCAGTAAACCATTTGCATTAATGAATTCATCAAGTTGCGTAAGAGGGATTGTGCTCATGAAAGTATGTGGGGAAAATACATTTGTAAGGTATGTGTTGTTTACCTTGTACGCAAGAAAAAAGGAAGGGCATTGATCTTCTTGTAATATTTTTTATAATAGAGACGATTTCCCCATATCATTATGAAACGTCCAAATGCTACCTCACTAATTGTCTTCGGATTCTCCCTTGGCCTCTTTGCTTCAGCACATGCAGGAACACTCGGTTCTGCAGTCTTTCCTGATGTACCGGGCGGAGCGTATTTTGATAGCGCTGTTGGAGACATGTATGCCGCAGGCATTATTACCGGATATGGAGATGGACGCTTTGGACCAGGAGACTACGTAACACGTGGTCAAGTTGCTGTAATGATGCAAAGATTTAAAGCACATCTGACAGGGCAAAACATTCAAGTAAGTTCCAGTAGTAGAACCGTAGCGAGTTCAAGCTCAACATCCAGTTCGACAACATCTGTACAAGACACCACAGTAAACAGTGCTGGAAGCTTCCGATTTACAACTGGTAGCTTTAAAACAGATGAAGACAAAGGCTCTGTAACCATCAATGTTATTCGTTACGGTGGAAATACAGGAACTGTATCTGTGGAATACGAAACACAAGACGGAACAGCAAACTCTGGTGATGACTATGACATCACATCCGGCAAACTTACATTCCCTGATGGTAAAACGACAGCGACATTCCAAGTAGCAATAGCTGATGATAATGAGTCAGAAGATAACGAAACCATCTTCCTTAAACTCAGCACTCCCGGAGGTGGCGGACAACTGGGGTCACCGGATACTGCAACCCTCACCATTGTCGATAATGATGAAGGAGACGGAACAACTGCAGATGCCAGTAACACAAACGGCGTATTTGTATTCTCTGCTGCAGAATATGAAGTATCAGAAGATATGGGCAGTGTCACAGTTACCATCGATCGCACCAGTGGTACAGAAGGGGCAGCAAGTGTGAAGCTTGCAACAACAAACGGAACTGCCGATGCTACCTACTACGATGAAAATACTGGTACGCTCAGCTTTGCTGATGGCGAAAGTTCCAAAGAGGTTACCATTACTATAAAAGACAATACCGGAACCAACGGAAACAAGACGGTAAACCTCAAGCTTAGCAACCCAACAGGAGATGCAGAACTCGGTTCGCTAAGTACTTCTACCCTTATTATTGTTGATAATGAAATTTCGAGTTTCGGAAACGGGAAATTTAAGTTGGGCGATAGTAGTTACGATGCAAGTGAAGGAGCAGTGGTACTCATAACCATTGATCGTGTAGGAGGAACTAAAGGTGAAGTTACAGTGGACTTTGCAACAGAGAACGCTCTAGCAAAAGCTGGTGACGACTACACCGAGACCTCCGGAACACTAACCTTTAAAGAAGGTGAATCCCAGAAGATGATTGCAGTTCCTATTCTCAGCGATACAAAAGATGACGATAGGGAAACTCTGCGATTTAAGATCAGCAATGCTACTGGTGATGCAACCATCGATAACCCATTTGAGACAGTGATTACGATTCAATAATAAATTTCCGTAGAGACGCGGTATACCGCGTCTCTACAGAGAAAATCCAACATTTCCTGGTATATTCTGATAGAGTTTCCCTGTGCCGGAGTGGCGGAACTGGTAGACGCGCACGACTCAAAATCGTGTGGGCTCACGCCCGTGAGAGTTCAAGTCTCTCCTCCGGCACCATATACTATGAAGCAATACTCCACCTTCATCTTCGATTCGTACTCCTTTGACCCTGATACGGGTGAAATTCGGTTAGTCTACAGTCTGGATGACGATATCCAGTTTACGGAGATTATCGAGATTCCCACTGAGGGCATCGCCCTGAATGCTGTAGAGCAGGCTCTATTTGCACTGCATCTGGCAGGAGGAACCAGCTACTTTAAAACCTGCTGCCCAAAGCAGGTCGAAGTGCGATCTGGAGTACTCAATGAAGATCAGGTAAAGTTTTGGAACAGTGTGTATGAAAATGGCCTTGGAGAATTCTTCTACAAAAACAAGATTGATTTCCGTGGACTCATCAACTTTCCTGTGAGCGAACCTGGCACCCCTATTTTCCATCAGTCAGATCGAGCATCAACCGGCAGAGTACTGGTTCCCATTGGAGGAGGAAAAGATTCAACCGTCACCATAGAAAAACTTCGCGCCGAAGGAAAAGATATTACGCTGCTTCGCATGGGAGGACATCCACTGATTGATGACATCGTCAATGTCACAGGACTACCGTGCATTACCATCAAAAGAAAACTTCCCCGTAAGCTTTTTGAGATGAACGAACAAGGAGCACTCAATGGCCACATCCCCATCACGGCATATCTCTCCTGTCTTGCAGTCGTCGTAGCAGAAGTTTTTGGATTTGATGAAATTGTGATGAGTAACGAGAAGAGCGCAAGCGAAGGAAATGTCGAATACCTCGGCAAGCAAATCAATCATCAATGGAGTAAGAGCGACGAATTTGAAAAAGCTTTTAATGCCTACATCAAGAAATATATAAATCGGAATCTACAGTATTTTAGTAAGTTGCGAGACATGACCGAACTGGAGATCGTTGGCGAGTTTGCTAAGCTTCCACAGTACTTTGCCTGCACGACAAGTTGTAATACAAACTGGAAAGTGGCAGGTGAACATCTGGAAGATCGCTGGTGTGGTACCTGCCCCAAATGTACCTTTGTATTCGCCCTCATGGCAGCACACATCAAGCGTGATGCAGTGGAGAATATGTTTGAGAAGAATATCTTTGAAGACGAATCGACCATTCCCCTTTTTAGGCAACTACTAGGGCTCGAGGGCTTCAAGCCCTTTGAGTGTGTTGGCACGGTGGAAGAAACAAAGGAAGCCTTTGCAATGATAAAAGAGCGCGGAGAATTTGACGATACTCCGGTGATGCAAATGTACCTCGAAAACGTATGAATATCCGTGACCTAAACGGCAAGTCCGTTGCAATTCTTGGTGCTCACGGACGCGAGGGAGTTGCCATGCAAGAAGCTCTTAAGAGCTATGCACCTGATGCAAACGTAGAACTGCGAGACATGAAAGACGGTGATGATTATTTAGAAAATCTCGATGGATTCGACTGCATCATAAAGTCACCTGGCATTCCTCCAGCATTGATTACCAATCACGAATTACCAATAACAAACTCTACGCAAATCTTCCTCGACTCGATAGATCCTAAGACTACGGTCATCGGAGTAACAGGATCCAAAGGCAAAAGCACTACCGCCAGTTTGATTGCTGCCATTCTCAAACAAGCTGGAAAAAATGTTTCTCTTGTCGGCAACATTGGTGACCTTGCCGTTTCTCACATAGAAGAAGTTGGATCATTCGTTGTCCTCGAAATGAGTAGTTACCAACTCATGCAAGTTACGCGCAGTCCGCAGATCGCAGTTATCACTTCGTTCTTTCCAGAGCATCTGGATTACCATGGAGATTTAGAAAGTTATAAAAAAGCCAAGAAGAACATCACCAAATTCCAATCAGAAAATGATACCGCTTTTTATTTTGACGCGTCGGAAGGTGCAAAAGAAATTGCAGATGCATCTGCAGGAAATAAAGTTGCCTACAAAGAAGAAGACTCCCCTATTGCCATAATTGATACCAAGCTTATTGGTACCCACAATCTTTTTAATATTGCAGGAGCGGCAACAGTCGCAAGGCATCTGGAAATTGATGATGAAACAATTGTAGAAGCTATTCGTAATTTTGAGGGCCTTCCACACAGGCTTAAAGATCTTGGCAAGCATAGCAATATTATCTGGGTAGATGATGCGATCTCCACGACTCCGCAGTCCACCATAGCAGCCATTCATGCTCTCACTCCTCAAATAAAAACGATCATTGTTGGAGGCCAAGACCGAGGGAATGATTTTACACAACTTGGAGAAGTTATTGCTTCTACAGGAGTCGAACATGTCATTTTGATGGGAGAGAGTGGTTCACGTATCGGTGAAGCAATTGCTGATCCCAATGTGATTGTTCATGAGGCATCATCAATGGAAGAAGCTGTGAAGATTGCAAAAGAGAACACTCCTGATGGATCTCTCTGCCTTCTCTCCCCTGCATCCCCAAGCTACGGGATGTATAAGGATTTTGAAGAGAAGGGAAATATATACCAATCACTGATCACCAATCATTGATTACTCTCCGTTCCCTACAACAACCTTCGCTGGACGAATGACTTTTCCATTGAGCTCATATCCTTCGTCGAGCACTTGAACAACAATGTCCTTCTCGCCTTCATCTGCCTGCAAGACTTCGTGTTTTTGCGGATCAACCGGTTGTCCCAGAGATTCGATCTGCTTGAGACCAACAGATGCTAGATCTGAAACAAGTTGCTGCTCGGTAGCCTGTAATCCTTTCACCCAATCGTGATCTGCGAGATCTTCTGGGAGATGATCGAACGCGCGCTGAAAATTATCGATGGTCGGTAAAAGCTTTTCGATGAGCCCCTGCATCGCAAAACTTCGGATCTCTTGTGCCTCTTTCTCCATACGCGCTTTTGCATTCTGCAAATCTGCCTGCGCACGTGCTGCAAGCTCTTTGATCTTGGCTAGCTCATCATCTTGCGCCTGCACTGGATCTTTCTGGTCGGACATAGTGCACGCATTAAAGCATCAGAGACAGTTGCTATCCAGCAATACTAGCTATTTTTACTGCCAATCGTATACACTTATCGCAATGCTCATGCCTCTCATCTATCTCGTTGGCGGATTCATCCTGCTGATTAAAGGTGCAGACTGGCTTGTAGAAGGTGCATCATCTATTGCTAGAAGACTGGGACTAAGTGACTTAATGATTGGTTTAACAGTTGTTTCATTTGGAACATCTGCACCGGAGCTTATTGTAAACATTATTGCCAGCTTCCAAGGAAGTGCTGATATTGCTATTGGTAACATCGTTGGTTCCAATATTTCTAATACAATGCTTATTTTGGGTGTCACTGCGCTAATCACTCCACTTGCTGTTCAGAAATCCACTGTACTCAAAGAAATACCGTTTATGCTTCTTGCTTCTCTTACGCTCCTCATCATGGCCAATGACATGATTGTCGATGGTTATGCTCAGTCGGAGCTGAGTCGTAGTGATGGAATGGCATTCCTTGGATTCTTCATTATCTTCATCTACTACACATTCGGCTTACGCAATCACGATGTTCTTGAAAATGGTCATACAAAACCCAAAATGTCAATGTTCAAGGCATGGCTACTCTTTTGCACCGGGCTCGTAGGCCTTGGAGTTGGAGGTAATCTTGCTGTAGAAGGAGCAAAAGCAATCGCGGCTATGCTTGGTCTTTCTGAGGCACTGATCGGTCTTACCGTAGTTGCTCTTGGAACCTCTCTACCAGAACTCGCTGCATCCATTGTTGCTGCAAGAAAAGGCAAGACCGACATCGCAATTGGAAATATTGTCGGTTCCAATATCTTTAATATCTTTTGGATTCTCGGCCTATCCGCTGTCATTAAACCCCTCCCCTTCCGGCCGGCACTCAACTTTGATCTTCTGGTAGTTGCCGGATGCACCGCACTCCTCTTCTTCCTCATTCATAACGGAGGGCTTCATCACCGCTTACTTCTGTGGTGGAAACAGGAAAAAGACTACATCCTCAATAAATTCGAAGGAGGTGTACTGCTGGCAGGATACATCGCATACACCTGCTATATCGTATTTAGAGATCTCTTTCTGGTAGTCGGCTAAAGATCATCTTCTGGAACGGTGCACGGAACCGCAGGATCAGCGATGCAATTTTCTGCTGGTGGATCTCCTCTCCATGGACACGTACGACTATACAAACACGCATCATCCGTGAGCTGCTCAATTTGATTGAGAACCTCTGCACTCCCTGCAGATGTCGTTAGAAGAACTTGATCCATATCTTTAAATACATACCCCAAATCAAACCCCATCTCATCGCCAGTAACAAACATTCTCCATGTGTATTGTGAGCCGAAGGAATAATCCAGTGACTCAAAAAATGCATCAAGTGTCAGACCAGGCTTGTGACGATGAAGCACATGACCAACCTCATCATGAAGATGTAAATGCTCATGGTGATATTCATCGGCCTCATCGTGCGACCCTTCATCCCACGAGACACCGGACATATACTTAGCATCAGAAAACTCAACCTTCTCCCCCTCTACCCACACAGCAAAGTCTGCATGTGTATGGTTAGGGTCGGGATTTGGCTCGTACTGCCGCTCACATGCAGCAAGCAACAGTACGAGTACCAATGACAATAATAATCTTCTCATTACTCCGCTACAGCTTCTGAAGAAGCTTCTGCTTCTGACGCAGCCTCTTCACTGGATGCAGCATCACCTCCGGTTGTATTTGTACCGTCTCCGCCGGCATCTTCATTCGTTTCGCCATCGACTGTACCATCATCCTCTTCGACAGGAACTTCTGGTTCTTCTGATGAACCTTCCTCTACAGTTTCTTCTGCAGGAACAGTGTCATCTTCTTGATCTCCCTGATCAAGGTCAGTAGATACAGTAAATGTGCATGCAGAGAGCAATGCAAATGAGCCGATAAGTGCGAATAGTTTTTTCATGAGTGCTTGGGTAAAGAAATTCACCCAAATAGTACGCCAGAACGTACTTCGTGTGCAACGTCAATTATCAACAGCTGGTATACTGTATGTCATGTATAAATCGCTGCTAATTCTGTCGCTCATATTTTTGAGCATACAGACCGTAGAAGCCCGACCATCCATCCGTACGCTAAGAGAAAATGCAGAACAATATAGTGAAAATGATGCCGGTTGGAGAATGAAATTTTTCTCATGGGAAGAATACGGACTCCGTGTCACACATGCTGAGTCTTGGCGAGAGCCGGTGATTTTGACACATCAATCTTCTACAGATGAAACAGTATTCTATGACTACGCAAGAATCATGCCGCACGACAATACACTTGGTCAGCGAAAGAACTATTTGTTAGAGCTCACTACCCTAGCATGGAACGTTGGAAAGGAACTTGATACAAATGAGCTAGAAGCATTTGCACGTTCGCAAACTCCTCCACGTTACAGAGAATTCTATTTCCTGGATGCTAAGGAGACAGAACTTGCAGGACATCCTGCATGGAATTTTAGAATAAGTAGCATGACAGGTCAGCGAGAAGAAACATGGATCTCCGTAGGGCCATATGTGTATACCATTGGATACAGAGCGCGTAATACTGAATATTTCGAAGCTGATCATTTCTTCTATGAAGATTTTCTCTCCTCCGTAAAAATCACACCTATAGAAGTACCAGAGGTTGCAAAAGTCTCAGGAGCAAATGATGATTTGATTTTTTCTGATATTCCAGACACGCATCCCTACTACTCCGCAATTATATGGTCGAAAGAAAATGGCATCGTAGGCGGATACCCAGATGGTACATTTCAGCCTGATAGGACGGTAAATCGAGTGGAGTTCCTTAAGATCATCCTAGGAGCTGCCAATGCCGATACTACAGGAATAGGTGTTCCAGATTTTCCTGATATAGACCTATATGCATGGTATGCCCCATTTATTGCATATGCGCAGGTTTTCGGCATAGTACAGGGCTATCCGGATAGTACCTTCCAGCCAGAAAAAACCGTAAACACTGCAGAAGCCCTTAAAATGGCCTATAAAGCACTCGACGTCCAAACATCTGCCTCAAATGGGCCTTGGTATCAACCATACTTGGACCATGCAGAGGTACATAACATCCTCTTTGAGTCCCTCGACCCCGCAAAAGATCTAAAAAGAAAGGACGTTGTCTGGATTGTCTGGCAACTTTCCCAGTAGAATGCCGCAACATCTATGACCTCTCTCCAGTACACCATCCTCAGCGTATTTATTGTGAGCCTTGTCTCTTTGGCAGGAGTTTTGTTTCTGTCGTTTAAGACTTCGCTTCTCAAAAAAATGCTGATGTACTTGGTCTCCTTTTCTACAGGAGCACTGCTAGGGAACGTGTTTCTACATCTCATCCCAGAAGTCATAGCGGAAAACCAAGAGAATCTCGTATGGGTCTTAATGGGAATTCTCCTTTCATTTGTCATTGAAAAATTTATACATTGGCGCCACTGTCACGATCTTGAATGTGCTACGCACGTCCATCCAGTTGGCCCACTAGTTATTATGGGTGATGCTGTACACAACGTGCTTGATGGAATACTGATTGCTACTGCCTACCTCGTTTCTATCCCTGTAGGAATTTCAACAACGATTGCTGTGCTGCTTCATGAGATCCCACAAGAGCTTGGCGACTTTGCGATACTCATTCACAGTGGAATGTCTAAGAGTAAAGCACTGCTCTTTAACTTCTTCTCTGCACTCACCGCATTTATCGGTGTGGCAATTGTTATCAGTCTCTCTCAGTCTATTGCCAATATCGAAATGATTCTTCTGCCACTGGCAGCCGGTAACTTCCTCTATATCGCAGGGTCAGATTTAATACCCGAGCTTCACAAAGAAACACGAATCAAAAATGCTGCTATTCAACTTTTGATGATGATGGTAGGAATTGGATTGATGTATGGACTCTCGAGCAACCAGCACGGGCATGCTGAAGAAAGAGGCCACCACGAAGAAGAGATCCACGAGGAGCATCACGAATAAATATCGCGAAGCGGAAGCTTGCTTTCGCTGGAGCGACTCCTTACAAAGGGAAGGAGAACCCGTGAGAGGAAACCGTAGGTTTCCTTTCACGAAACAAATGGTGCCACGGGACAGAATTGAACTGTCGACCTCGGGCTTATGAGTCCCGCGCTCTAACCAACTGAGCTACCGTGGCAGGTGCGGCAAATTATGCAGGAAAAGAACAGGTTCGGCAAAAACAATCTTCACTTGCTCTGTTTCAAGAATCATTTCGTAATAAATCCTGCAATATAGCCAGAAATGCCAATTTCTGCTAATATTATATGATTTGAAACAAATATCCACATTCACAAAAGTTGCCCTTCTGCTTACTGTAGCTATTGCTGCAGCAACAGGCATTGGACAATTCAGTTCAATGAAAGGTCAATCTACTACAAGCGACCGAGGGATCTACGTCAGCACTCTTCATAAGGGTATTGGTATAGGAACTCCTGCAAAAATACCAACAAACATCAGCTGATATTGGCAACATGAGTTTCTGATTTGTAGCTTCTACATGCGAAGAAAGGGAGCATTCTATGATAGAATGCGGGTGATATATCCCTTCCCAATCTTCACCATGTACTCTAACACAGCCAACCCCACCTTTGCAGATTTTTCTCTGCGCAAACAAAAGATGACTAGGACTGCCGCATTTCTGGAACATGTGAATGACACCGTGGATTTCTCCTTCACCGAGGAGTGGCACGAGCAGCTGCATCCGAGTAGAAGAGGCAGACCCCCCTTCGATGCAGGGGTGATGTTCCGTGTTATCCTGCTGCAACTATGGTTCGGACTCTCGGATGCAGAAGCCGAAGAGCATATCTACGACAGACAGAGTTTTCAGCAATTCCTTGGCATCACCACAGATACAGACGTCCCCGATGAGACCACCATCTGTCGCTTCCGTGCATTGCTTCAAAAGCATAAGTTGGAAGAAGCCTTTTTCGTCGAGGTGTACCGTCAACTGGAAGAGCATGGTGTGAAGATCCGCAGAGGGAAGATTGTGGATGCCACCATCTGTGAAACGCCAAAGGGGAGAAAGAGGAAGGACGGTACAACAACGAGAGATGATGATGCAGGATTCACGAAGAAGAATGGCAGAGGGTACCACGGCTACAAAGGACACATCGCAACAGATACGAAGGGGAAGTTCATCGAGGAGCGCGTAATCTCTTCTGCCTCACCGCACGACTCCCAGTTCTTTGATGAGCTTGTGGATGACAGTGACCAAGCAGCCTTCGCCGATAGTGCGTACATCAACACAGAACGGAAGCAGAAATATAGAGAGGACGGAAAGCTCTACGGTATCGTGGAACGGGCAACGAGGAATCATCCACTCACCTCCTCACAGAAGAAGCGCAATAGGAAACTCTCCACTGTGCGCTGTCGTGTGGAGCATCCCTTTGCGGAGATCAAGAAACGCATGAAGTTCTGGTTACGGTATCGAGGGCAACGGAAGAATGAGTGGCAGTTCACGATGGTGTGTGCTGCCTACAATCTCAAGCGCCTCGTCGGTGAATATCACCCTGCGCAAAAGCAGGCTGTCATCTGGAGACCACCAGTTTTGCGTAGGGTTACTGTATCTGGAGAGTGTTAAAACGGAGGAGAATGACAAGAGAGCCGAACAATGCACACCATCGAACACGTCAAAAACACTCCGATCACCCAGACAGACTGGGAGGAGTGATTACTTCAGGAGTTCCTTTAGGTATAATAAACCGGTGTACAGCCAATTCTTTGGACTCATCGATGAAGTACGATTCTATGAACAAGCACTAACAGGAGGTGAGATAGCTTCACTTGCAGCAGGACGTGAAGTTGCAGATTCAAGCTTCCCATATTGTGGAGATGGTATTACTAATGGAGATGAAACATGTGATGACGGAAACCTCGAAAACGGAGATGGGTGTAGTATTCAGTGTGAATCAGAGCAAACTGCTTCTACAGGATTCTTCGAAAATCTGCAATCTTTCATGGGAAACCTGCTCAACCGTAGCAAGTAAATAGGGTAGTATATCCTCCATGTGGACTAATGCCCTGTTCATCGTCCTTCAGCTCCTCTCACTCGCTGTGATGGTGCTCTTTATCCATCAATGCAAAAGCATCACGTATAAGCACCAAGATCTCCTAGATGCCGTGGATGAAGGAACTCCACCTAAGTGTATGATGCAGAGCACGGTGATTATTTGGATGTACATCATTACCACCATTGCTGTGATGACAGGAATGACATTTCTTTTTATTAACGAAGGCATACTTTTCTCATGAACATAGAAGGATTTCACTCACAGGCGGATGAAAAGCTGGTTATGGCACTCAGTACGCACTGGATGAAATATGTGCTGCCCACAGT
This sequence comes from Candidatus Peribacter sp. UBA6535, assembly GCA_002436205.1. Classification (GTDB taxonomy): domain Bacteria; phylum Patescibacteriota; class Gracilibacteria; order Peribacterales; family Peribacteraceae; genus UBA2170. Next base: position 18,708 of record DJKT01000050.1, on the reverse strand, counting down.
CATCTTTACCATTGTTATGGGGGCGAGTGTAGTACTGCTAATCTTCACAAGATTTCTTTCTACTGAAATTCAGTTTATATCCGGGTTATCACTTTTTGCGAGTACCATCCTCATTTACCTGCTTCATCATTGGTACTTTCACAGACTTCTCTCTGAGGCTATGGAAGACATTATCATTACGACCAAACGCGTTATCTGGATAGAGGAATCACTCTACGTCTGCGATAACATGCGACAGATTCCATTGGATAAGATCCAAGGAGTAGAGGCCGAGAAACACGGCATATTCCAGACGGTACTTGGATACGGCACTCTCTGGTTTGATACTGGTGGCACAGTGACAACCGATACAAACGCCATTATGAAGCTCGTTCCTCACCCGCATCGCATTGCCAAAGAAATCAATCAGCTTCTCCGCATGAAATAATGAGCAAGCCCATTCTCCTCTGCCTTCATGGATGGGGCGGTTCCAAGGAATCATTTACCGAGCTTCGCGCAGCACTCAAAGATTCTGATCTTGAAATTCTTACCCCAGACCTCCCCGGTTTTGGCGATGAACCAGAACCCAAAGAGCCCATGACAGTAGATGACTACGCAGACTGGGTACTTGAGAAATATGAATCACGAATTAGGAATAATAATTGGTACTTACTTGGGCATTCACATGGTGGCAGAATCGCCATCAAACTCGTCACAAGCAAATTGCAAACTGCCAACTGCCAACTGCCAACGCATCTCTTTCTCTGTGCTGCAGCAGGTATTCGTCATCCTCGTCATTTTAAGAGAATTATAGGGCTAACTTTAGCCAAAACTGGAACATTCATCCTTTCACTGCCTGGACTAAAGTTCTTAAAGCCACTCGGCAAAAAACTCCTCTACAAACTTGTCCGTGTGCATGACTACGAAAAGGCATCAGACATCATGCGCAAGACACTCATCAAAGTAAGTGGAGAAGACTTGCGTCCACTGCTTAAAGAAATCACCCTGCCAACAGATCTTTTCTGGGGAACAGATGACGGCATGACACCCTACGGTGATGCCAAAATTATGAAAACAGAAATCCCAAACGCTCTGCTGCATACCTATAAAGGTATCCACCACCGAGTACATAGGGATAGAGCAACTGAAATTGCTGAAGTTATCTGTTCTCGGCTATAGCTCCCTCGGAACCCCTAACGCCGAAATATGTATTCTTGCTCTGCATTAATTTTTTCTGCACCTCTTGAAAGTCAGATTCAGAAAGTATACGTCTTCCTGATCTATCGTATCCATCTTTATTCTTTAGACTCAAATTATTTTTCCCCTGTCTAGCGTCTGTAAATTGCATTGCCATCAAGTCATCAAATATAGTTCTATCACTATCCGAGGAAATACTTCTAAGATGTTTTGCAGCTTCAAGTGGGTTGGGGAATACAACAGAGGACGGCGCACCGGGTTTCCCTGCATCATCTCCAATGTAATGCAAAACAGATTCAGACTCACCATCAACTATAATGAGTACATAGTTTCCGACCTGATATTTATTACAAATAGTTGAAGCATTTTCCTGCGTTTCTGCACTACCAATCTCTTTGCGATATTTATCAATATCTTCCATAGGAACTCTGGCAGCGGATACCCCATCCCCACTAAACGTAACACTACCTGAAATATTGTAACCATTTTCCCATCTTTCGTTTTTATTAAACTGATTAAATACAGTACCCAATAACCTACCGCGATCTCCATTTCTACTTGCAATGTTCTTTTCATCATGAACTAAAACGACAACATCATCTCCGACATTCAAAAAAGAAACTCCATACTCGTTGTGAATTAATTCAGTTTTTTCTGATCCGGGATACGGACGGAACTTGGCAGGTGTATTTACCAGTACTTCCGGTGTTTTCGGTGGCGGATCAAGTTTTCCAACTATAGGCTTTTTTGGATCTACTTTAGCAATAGGAGACTTATGAACTGGCACTTTAACCTGCTCATCCTTCTTTTTACCAGAAAGCGAATATGCTACACCTGCTATAGTTACTGCTACTCCTACCGTAGCAGCAACTGCCCAGCGAGTAGTATTGCTTCGCTTAATTATGGCTGGTTTCGTTGGCTCTACTGTCTCTTCTTCTATCGAAGTTGAAAGAATTCTGTGCACTTCACCACGTGTTCTTAAAGAACCGACTGCTAATTCAGGATCCAACTCTCCTTCTTCCGGAACCAAGGCAGATGCAAAGATGCTTGGGTCTCCATCTTTAATATCGGCCTTATTAAAGGAGGAATGTGGTAGAAGTTTCTCAATCCACTTATCGATCTCTTCCCCTACTTCATCTTGATCAATATCAAGCATCATCACCTCCTTTGTAGTATATGCAGGATCCGGAATAAGACGGTCTTCCATATTAGTCAACAAACGATTGTGAGGCTCTATGCTTAACATCTGCTCTAGAGCTTTTTTCAAAGCCTGCCTTAGACGTGTATCAGTTCTAAATACTTCTTCTGAATCAATAGACCCACTAACTGACACAGACCTTTTATGTGCCTTAACGGAGCTCTGGGAGACAACACTAAATGTCGGTGGCTTTCCTTCTTTGTGAGCAGATACAAAATCCATTACCTCGTCACCTTCATACGGCAAATGACCTGTAAGCATTTCGTATATTGTTGCAGCTAGTGCATAGAGATCACTCGTTTTATCTCTACCTCCTTTTCCACCTTTGTCCAACTGCTCCGGAGCCATGTGCGTTACAGTTCCCATAGCATGGTCACGAGTTTCTGTAACACGAACGTCCGGGTTTTCTTCTCTCGAAAGACCACAATCAAGTAGTCGAATTGTTCCATCATCAAGAACCATAATGTTATCCGGCTTGATATCTCTATGAATATCTCCCCTAAAGTTTTTTAGTTTTATGAGTATTGCAACAAAGAGATCCATAGCGATCTGAGGATCCATTGATTCTCCAGTCTTATGAACTTCTTTCATAAATTCTCCCAATGTTTTCCCTTTAAGAAACTCCATTGCATAACTGGCCTCTCCATAACACTCATAATACTGCGGTAGCACAGTTCGATATCCCGTGCCATCCTCCGCTTTACCATTAGAGTGCTGAGACATGATGGCAATCTCCGTTTTAAACCGTAATCTATCCTTGGAATCAGGTCGAAATGCATTAGCATCTTTTATGGCAACAGGCCCCTTATGTCTACCGTCTTCACCATAAAGATGTACGTACGACACATTACCCATTCCACCTGCACCAACACATGGCTCGATAATGATGCCATCCGTACCTCGAGCAAATTCTTCTTCACCTTCACTCAGATGATTAAGAAGTCTCTTTACAAGGTGCTGTGTAATAGCTTTGGAGCCTGTTACTTCCAAAAAGACTGCATGTGCAAAATCGTGCGGTGTAGTTATAGACCCATTTCCGGTTTCCTTTATCTTTTCTACCGCAGCTAAAAATTGTGGCTGCTTAAGTAAGCCAACACTTTGCATACGAATAAGAACAGCCTCTCTTGACCCAAAAAAACCACTCAACTGTGTCTCACCTATATCACGATTTTCTTCAGGATTAGTATCCTGATCATGTGAGGTACACTGTTCATTTCCTCTGTCTTCAGCAATAGGAATCTGAGAATTAATCTTTTCCACAGCACCCTGTAATTGAGACGGTAACTCTGCCATAGTACACCAGATTTTACCCAAAAACACAAGTTTGTCAATATATACCACCACATCCCTCGTAGGGGGCAATAGATAATAATCTACGAAAAAAGCCGAGGGAGATCCCCGGCCTAAGTAGCGAATGCGTGATTAGCCCTATGCAATAGGCAAAGCGGCTTCAGGTGAAGAAGAGGCGCCGTAAATCTGCCTCATAAATTCGAGGATTGCATCAATAATCGTCTCAGTAATCATCATAGGAGCAGAGACTGGAACCTCCTCTGCAGCAGGGGCAACGTAGGTATCTGCCAATTGATCTTCGGAAGAATCAGAGAATTCATCTATAAATGGTCCAGAATCTATGTAATCTGCTGAACTACTAGAATCGTAGTCTGAGTAGCCATCATCATAGTCATCATAACCTTCGTAGTCATCTAAGTAGTCATAGTCATCGTAGTCTGGGTAGTCATATTCATAGTCTGAGTAGCCGTAGTCAGAGTCAGGGGAAGCATAGTCATCATAGTCATAGTCTGAGTAGCCATCATCGTTATCTGAGTTGCTAGGACTATCACTATTTGATCCTGTACATGCTTGAGAGTTTGGAGCATTAACACATGCACATGCTTGCCCCATTGGATCTTCTTCACAAGGGCTAGGAGTTACTCCTGTACATGCTTGAGAGTTTGGAGCATTAATACATGCACATGCTTGCCCCATTGGATCTTCTTCACATGGACCAGATGGGCTCGGATGCACTCCTGTACATTCTGGGGACGTAGGGTCATTTTGACAGGCACAAGCAACAGAGTCATGGGCAGGGCAAGCATCGTTACAAACATCTGGACAACCATTACAAGCGTCGTTATCGAACGCTGAGCTTGCAGGATCACAGATATCATAAGAATCATAATCAAATGAATCATCGTATCCAGATGGATCAAATGAATCATCTACGTTACCGTGAAGAGTTCCACTGGTATATACCATGGTGGACGCAACGGCCAGGAGGGCGAACGCGGAGCAAATAGCTACTACTTTATTCTTTGAATAATTTTTCATATGTATTTTTGGAAACGCTTACATTATGACACATTTCCAAGAAAAAATCAATGCTCCAATCGGTACACGAAGCTAAATAGTGCTCTGATTTGTCAAATAGAAGCCAAATTTCACATTTGGACTTTTTTTGATATCCGGCTTGTCTAGAAGCTACTTTCGAACAGAATTCCCGATACTCTTCGATAATTCTACAAAATGACTCCTGATCCCCTTGTCCACATCTGCAGGGGTCTCAAATTGGTCGCGCAAACCATCGGGAAGAGTGCTTCGGCTGCGAAATCCTACATTAGATTTACGTAGAGGATCCGCCCAATCATGGAATCCCTTATCAGGTTCTTGGTCATTTTCCCACTGCTGTACAACCTCTCCGGCACTATCTAACCCTATTATTGTCCCATCATCTCCCACCACAATCACCTCTCCTTTATCAAAGGAATATCCGTAGTGCATAGTTCCAGGCCCCTTTGAATCTTGTGCATTCACCTCGAAGGCAAAGCCACGAAGCTTACCCCCATCGGCTTTTGTATCTGTAAATACACGGTACATCTCTTCCTTAGTAATGGTATATGGAACACCATCTATCATGATATGAAGCTCTTCAATGTCTGTGCGTTCTTCCCCTTCTCCGGCTTCCCAAGCTATATGAAGAGGTACGTTCTCTGATACCAGTTCTGCCGTGGTGGACTCTATGTCTTGATGAGGCCTTTTGATTCCCTGCGGGTCTTTTGATGCTTTGCTAAGAGTCCCATCCTTTCCGTTAAACTTCACCAGTACTCCGGCAATTGTTAAGACAATCACTACTCCAAGTGCAGATGCCATAGCTAAACGATTTCTTGAAAACGCAGCAGCTACTTGTCCTTCTTGTACTTCTTGTTGAGCCAAGAGTTCAAAAACTTCCGAACTAGTATGCACAGAATCGGATGCTAATGGCTGATTGTCGCTGGTAATATCTAAAAATTTTGGATCTTCTGATAATGCACTCTTATTATTCCTAAACTTACTATGTGGTCTGAGAAATTCAATCCACTGCTTAAGACCTTCGATAATTTCATGCTCCTGAAGATCCTCATTGCCTCCACTTCGCAAACGATCACCAGAATCTTTACTAAAGAGTGCATCCAAGGCTTTTGCCAACGCAGGATGCTGATCTGCGATCATTGAAGTATCTGGAGTGTGGCCATCTCTGTGCCACATCCCAATCTCCAATATATCGTCACCCTCCGATGGTTCAAGTCCTGAAACCATCTCATACACCGTTGCAGCTGCAGAGTAAGCATCCGATAACTTCGTTGCTTTGTGACCTTGTCCAAATTGCTCCGGCGGAGCATATCGCAAACTTCCAATAGTACCATTTTGTGATGTTGTAGCCCTTGCGCCTCCAGAATTATCTATAGCAAACCCCACATCCTCAAATCGAATTGTGCCGTCATCATTCAAATGAGTATTATCAGGCTTTATGTCACGATGAATTCCATTCATATCACAAATTTTTTGCAAAAGAATAACAAGTAAGTCCACTGCTTTTTCCGGATTCATCGTCATTCCAGTTGCCTTCATTTTTTCTCGAATAGTTTTGAGATTATGCCCTCGAAGAAACTCCATCAGTATATACGGATGCTCTTCTTCGGAATCGGGAGAAACCTTTACTGATCCCGAACCACGATAATCAGGCAGGACTGTGCCACCTTTATTATCACGAAGAACTCTTCCTTCACGATCATTACGAATAGCATTAATCCGCATTGGGTTGCTAGAAGTTCCGTTGTTCGGATACGCATCTTGAGACTGAAATTTAGAAACCTTCATTGCAACGTTACACCGTTGCCGTATATCAAACGCTAAATACACTATTCCAAAATTACCTTCTCCTATCTTATCTACAACGATTGTATTTTCATCAGGTGCAAAAATAACATCTTGAGATCCGTGAATCAAACGATCTACAAAAGGCTTAACATGATCCTTGTTTTCAAAAACTCGACTGGCAATATCAGATGCCAAACCAGTTAAGCTCGTAACAGGAGAACCTTGAGTAGATGCTCTCACCTGCTCCCAAGCATCTCGGACCTTTTCATTTTTGAGTAGCCCTGTACTAGCCATTCGCTCAAGAAGTCCACTCACATCTGATACCGAAGCTCCAACAACATGTGTTTCAGCTAGGACATCTGCCACCTTATGGGTATCCGTGGGCTTTGGTAACGTAGGTATCGAGAATACCTGCTTCTCATCTACGTGCCCATTGGTCTCAGCATCTCTCATAATACTGAAGATTGTACCAGAAACAGGCGCTCGTTACATCTTCAATGCCAAAACAGTCCTGGGGCTTACTTACACTGTAAAGTCATCAAATTCCTCGTCTGGAACAGTGTCGCAATCGCTGTCATCAGTATTACCATCCATATCCTCATCGACTCCGTTGCTGCAGGGATCATCCATGTAAGGATCATCCATGTAAGAGTCATCCATAGCAGGATCATAAGGATCACTTGGATCTGTATCGCAATCAGCATCGTCGGTGTATCCATCCATATCTTCATCTACTCCGTTGCTACAAGGGTCGTCAATTACAGGATCAGTTGGATCACTTGGGTCTGTATCGCAATCGGCATCGTCTGGATAACCGTCCATATCTTCATCTACTCCGTTGCTGCAGGGATCGTCGAAGATAGGGTCATCGATTGTTACATCATCAGGAATAGTGTCACAGTCTGCATCATCAGTAAATCCATCCATATCTTCATCGACACCGTTGAAACACGTATCATCAAAAGGAATTTCAGACTCAATCAGAAACCCGCCAACGCTCTCGTGGGTAAACACTGAAGAAGATGCAGCCACCACAAGGGTGAATACGAAGCTTATTGCTGCTGCTTGCTGTAGTGGATGTCTCATATTTGTTTTTTGTAACGTATACATATTATGACATATTTTTATATATTTCTCAAGCATCTCCCCTGCAAACAATAGAGGAATTTTTGGGTAAAGTGGTAAATGGCTCTAGAATATCTGCATGGATCAAATTTTGATATTTGGCCTTTTGCTGTTGGCATCTGTGTCACCTGCGCTCACTTTTGCCAGTCTTTGGCAAATAAAGGAGTGGCGAATAGATAGATTGCGCGAACATCTACGATCTACAGGAACTATGCAATTAGTGGGAATAGTGAGACCGATAATTCTCCTTATAGGAATCGGCATGCGGAATATTGATCTGACCCTAGCGGCACTTGCTGCTTTTTCTGTACTACTGATCATACTGCGAAAGCAGCGATATCCCGTATGGACGATGAAGGCGAAAATACTCGTTGTCGCTTCGATACTCATTACCTGCACCGCTGGCTTCTTCGTATTTCGTATTTCGTATTTCGCACTTGTCATACTCCCTCTACTGCAACCCTTCGCACTCTTCGCAGCTTGGATGCTCTTCCTTCCTATTGATCGATTTGTGAAGGAACAGATTATGAAAAAGGCAAAGAATCTTCGATCACAATTTACCAATGCCACTGTCATCGGCATTACAGGCTCTGTAGGAAAGACGACTACAAAGGAGCTTATTGCGCACGTACTTAAAGACCGAAACGTTCTCTATACCCCAGCCTACGTTAATTCCGAAATGGGGGTTTCGCAGTGGCTTCTAAAAGAACTGACAAATCGCGATAGAGACGAAGCAGTCATTATCATTATAGAGATGGGTGCATATCGAACTGGGGAAATAGAAAAACTCTGTAGCATCACAAAGCCGGAAATGGGAGTCGTGACCTTTATCGGGACACAGCACGTTGCGCTATTTGGATCCCAAGAAAAACTCTGCAAAGCTAAAGGGGAACTACTGGAATGTTTACCAGAAGAAGGAACCGCATTTCTTAATGCTGATAACGCACTCTGTGCAAAGATGACTGATCGATGTGTATGTCCAGTGATCTCTGTTGGTACAGGAGGACACGCCAACCTCGAAGCATTTGATATAGAAGAAACAGGAAACGGCATTCGGTTTCGCATTCAGGAGCAACCCTTCTCTATTGCCCTACATGGAACACACAACGTCACCAACATTCTTTTGAGTATTGCCATAGCTGAGTCTCTGGGAATTGATAAAGCATCAGCTGCTGCGAGACTCCGTTCATTTGAGCCACCACACCACACCTTCTCTGTTCGCAAAGAACATGGCATCACTATTTTGGATGATACACATAACGCAAGTCCCACAAGTTTTCGCGCAAGTCTTGCTTGGGCAAAGAGTCAACCAAGTAGGCAAAAAATACTGATTACTCCTGGACTTATAGAGCTTGGAAAAGATGAAGATCGCATTCATCGGGAGCTTGGGAGCGCAAGCAATGGCATCATTAACCGTGTAATCTTTACCGGTAAAAACGGAAAAATTGCTTTTGCAGAAGGTTTTACAGGAGCAGTAGAGCAATTGAACAATGAAACAATAAAAGCATCTGAAGGAGATCTGCTCATGTTTATCGGCCGCGTAAATAATCATCAGATCGATCACCTCCTTCCATAATTATCCACTATCCTCTATCCACTATCTTCTCCCCCATTCACCATACCTTTGGCCCACATGTCTCCAGTGCTTACCTCTTGCAAAGCACAAAGCAATTGCTGCAATGCTGGAAATGGAAAAATGGACCAGAGCGTGAGAGGTTACGTGAATCTCTCGAGAAATGGTTTGGTGCACGTTGCGCACTTTTTGCATCAGGAAGAGAGGGGCTACTTGCTTTGCTACGCTCTCTACCAATAGAAAAAGGGAGCGGGATACTCGTACAAGGATTTACCTGCGTAGCGCTACCCAATGCCATACATGCAGCAGGCTTTACACCTACTTTTTTTGAAGTGGATCCCGAAACACTCAACTTTGATCTGGATGCTTTGGATGGCAAAATTACACCAAGAACAAAAGCAATTATCGTGCAGCATACCTTTGGCATAGTTGCTGATATGCAGAAGCTGCGAGCAATTGCAGATCGTCACGGATTACTGCTGATAGAAGATTGTGCACATGTACTGCCTGATGCAACCGGTCCCAAAATAATTGGAAAACATGGAGACTTTCTTATGCTAAGTTTCGGGCGCGATAAGGCAGCATCCGGAGTAAGTGGCGGGGCAATACTTACAAAAGATGAAGAGGTTGCAAAGCTATTACGTGATGAAGAAGTAAGCGCCAAAGAGCTTCCATTACTCACCATAAAACGGCTGCTGTGTTATCCGCTGATCTACTTCATTGCCAAACCCTTCTATGGAATTGGTATAGGAAAGGCATTCCTCTTTTTGGCTTCCAAATGCCATCTACTTTCACCTGTTCTTACCAAGAAAGAAAAGAGCGGCTTTCAATCCCCTATCGTGCACCGCATGCCAAGTAGCTTGTGTGCACTTGTTCGATGGGAGTTCAAACATTTTGAAAGTATCAATAATCATCGTAGAAAGATAACAAAGAAGTATCTGGAAGTAGCACGTAAACATCACTGGAAAATTCCATCCGATATCACTTCTGATCTACCTCTGCAAAAGTTTCCTATTCTCACACAGGACGCCGATAGTATTCGATCGAAACTCAAGAAACGAAATATCTATCTGGATGACGGCTGGACAGGTGCATCAATCTGTCCGCGCACAGTTAACCAAGAGGCAACCGGATACATTCTGGGCTTTTGCCCAAAAGCCGAAAGGCTCAGTAAGCAAATCCTGGTATTGCCAACGCATCCTACGATGACTGCGAGGCAGGCTAATACGATAATTAAGGAAGTAAATTCTTTGTTAAAGAAATACGAAAACCGAAAACCGAAATCCGAAAATTAACTCCTTTCGAGTTTCGTATTTCTAATTTCGTATTTATCATCCTGAATAATGAATATTCAAAAAGCTACAGATCAGGCCAAGTGGGATCAATTCCTCTCCACTCAAACCTATAGTCCCTTCATGCAAAGCTGGACGATGGGGGAGGTGTACCGTGACATTGGAGAAGAGCCAATTCGTTTGGAGATGCGAGAGGAAAACGAACTGGTGGGCATCTGTCAGGCTCTTTTGGTTAATGCGCGAAGAGGCAAACACCTCGTCGTACCGTATGGTCCAGTTATAGCTGAAAACGGAAAACGGAAAACGGAAAACGATTTGATACGTGCGCTAATAGAGCAAGCGAGAAAGCGCCAATGCTCTTTTATTCGTATTAGTCCATTTATTCCAAAAGAAGAACTTTCCACTTTCCATTTTCCACTTTCCACTTTTAAACCTGCCCCTCTGCACCTACTTGCAGAACACATCTGGTACATTAATCTTCGTAATACAACAGAGGAGGAAATCCTCAAGAACATGCGAAAAAACACACGAAACCTCATTCGCAGAGCTGGCAAAGATGGTGTGACGATCACAAGGTCGAAAGATCCTCTAAAAGATATGGATACCTTTATCGAACTTCATGAAGAGACACGCAAGCGACATCACTTCACCCCGTACACCAATACGTTCTTTAGATCTCAGGTAGAGCACTTTGCACCTCGTAATGAATGCACGATGTACCAGGCACACTACCAAGGGGAAGTAATTGCCTCCTCTATTCATATGCATGCCTTTGGAGAAACCAGTTATCATCACGGAGCAAGCACACACAAACACCGTAAAATTCCTGCCTCGTATCTCCTGCAATGGACTGCCATACAAGATGCACTCAAGCGCGGAGATAATCTCTACAGCTTCTGGGGCATTGCACCTGAGGGAGTTAAAAAACATCCGTTTGCCGGTGTCACACTCTTTAAGAGAGGATTTGGCGGGCAGCTCTTAGAGCTTTCGCACTGCATGGACGTTCCGGTGAATTCACGGTACTATCTCACACGCGCCTTTGAAAACTACCGCAAGTGGCGCCGCGGATTCTAGATTGCCTATGTCAAAAGACGACAAGCTCGACCAAATCATTGGACACCTTGAGAACATCGACAGGCGAGATAAGCTTCGCATGCGTGCAGGGTTTATAAAAGGAATCATCGCCATAGTCCCCGGTATCGTCTTTATCATCGGTCTGTGGTACTTCTACAACCATGGCGATGAAATAATGGCCAAGATCGCCAAGACCGCAGCAGAGCAAGCGATGGAAGCAACGAAAAACGGGACAAATGGCTTGATGCAGCAACTGCAGAATTTTCAGGTGAAGTAGTTATTGCACAGCAATAATATAACTATAATTTACAAAATATATTATTGTAGTATAATATAAATATGTCAGAAGGATCTGGAGAAACATCAAAATGCCCAAAGCACCTGAGTACATGTGTAACACCTACTGATTCATGCTGCCATGGTCACATCAGCGATGAACAACAAAGATGGCATAATCGTCATTGTAAGCTTCTTGGATGTAAAAGAGCATTAAAAGGTACTGAACGACATGAAAATGTGCCGATACATCCTCCGCGAAATCTCGTGGAACGTATTCTGAAATTTATTGGTTAGCCTGTAGAAACCAAAAAGACGATCAACGATCGTCTCTTTGGCGAGTTACATATGCTACTGCGAAACTATAGAGAGGAGATCGTCAGAAGAAGTGGATGCCTTTATAACAAGACTTGGCATCCTAAGAAGTTGCGTACGTTCAAACCGCGTATCGGGAGAAATAGAAAGTCCAAGTAAATATCCGACCTCAGCTGCTTTACGTGCAATGCGATCGTTCACACCTCCAAGAGGATACGCTACAGAAGTTACTTTCTTTTTGGTAATTTGCTCCAAGAGTTGTTTGCTCTGCGAAAGCTCTAGCTCGACCTGTGCGTTCGTGAGTGAACGCAAGTCATCACCTGTGTGACCTGCAGACTGCAAGTCATGACCATTCGCTATCAGTGTCATAAGATGTTTGTGATCGATAGCACCTCCCAAGTCTTGGCCACGGAAAAACAGTGTCGCATCCACGCCACTTGCACGCAGGATATCCGAAAGTTCTTTTACGTTCTCCGGCGTAATATCCGACACAGCAAGGATGACTGTATTAGGATTAAGTCGAACGTCTTTCTCTTCTTGCTTTAAAAGCAACTGATACATATCACTCATCGTCCAGATGGTATAGCCACCGTTTTTAAGAGCGGTAATGTGCTGAGGCATGACATTCAACACACCTTCGCTTGCAAGTTTGTAGTGAACAACAGGAAGGTGAAACGACCCTTGGCGTACGAGGAAGTTTGGTAGGAATGGTGTGAGGTATTGCACTGCAACATATCCATCACCATCGTTAAACGGGATACGTGCCCAGACTTCGTCGGTAGTCAGTGGTCGAATAAAACTTTGACCAGCGAGCTCACCGAGTTTTTCGCTATTGGCATCTGCATCCTTACGAACATTGAGGAATCCGAAGTCCACGAAATACATTCCCTCATATTTCTTTTTCTCTGCAGCAAGCTGGCTCTCAGAAACAAGTTTGCTGATGTATCGAGAAGCAACATATCCCTCTTTTCCATTTAACGAAACTTTCGCCCACGCAGCATCAATAAATTCTAACACCTGTATCGCCTCGCTACGCTCCAATCTACCAATCTGCGTTGCAGTTACTCTAGGGTCAGAGCGTACATTCAAAAACGCATTGGTAACGCGAAACATGTCCTGCTCACCATCCGACCCTGTACGCATAGCATTAAATTTATCAATGGTTCCAACATCAATAACCGGAGGACCTCCTTCACCTTCTTGCTCTGGAGCAAGTTCCAATCGTGGAACAAACGCACCTGTACCATCACCGACAAGTTCTTTTACACGAGCAAGATCTTCAGCGGTAAACGAGAACTCATCTGCTTGAGGAATTTCGGAGTTCTTCTCTCCTCCGCATCCGGCGAATAAAATTCCGAATGAGGCGACGAGAAGAAATACAGCAAAAGGTTTTGGAACACTGGAACGGCGGGTGGTGGAGTAGTAAGCCATGGTTACATGCGGTCAGGAACGGATAGAGTAAGAAGTTTGGCACCCGTCTTTATGACGTCTGCCGTAAGATCAGTCAGGTGTACACGCAATGATCTGGCGGGTTCTTCTGCCTTTAAAATAGGCTCCGCATTGTAGAACGTGTTGTAGTCCTGACAAAGTTCGAAAAGAAAATTAGCAAGTATGTGGGGCATGTGATTTTTCCTCGCCTCCTCCAAGACACGATCAAACTGCAACAAGGTACTAAGAAGCAGTCGCTCTTTTTCGGAGAGTTGACTGATCTTCTGTGGCTGAGTGGCTCCTCCTGCTTTCTCAACAACGCTGCGAGCTCTCGCATGTGTGTACTGTAGATACGGTGCACTGTTGCCCTCGAAGCTCAAAAATTTATCCCAGTCAAAAACAATATCTTGTTTTCTATTTTGACTGACAACTCCATAAGCTACTGCACCGATGCCCATCATCTGTGCAAGCTCCTGAGGATTATCCGATTGAATTTGATCACCATGTTCTGCAATTTTTTCTTCTGCTTTTTTTACTGCTTCACTCAAGACCTCATCAAGCTTGAGTACGTTACCTTTACGTGTACTCATAGACTTATCTGCATAACGCATACGTCCTACGAGAACATTTTCAAACCCCGTAATATCCATTCCAAGCTGTACACAAGTAGCAGCTAGTTGTTCAAAGTGCAGTTTTTGAGCGATGTCTGTCACAATCAATATCTCCTGAGGCTTGTATTCATCTAAACGATATCGCATCTGCGCGATGTCTCGAGTAGAATAAAGCGTCGCACCATCTCCTTTGCGAATGAGATATGGAGGCATAGTACTCTCTTCAGAAAATTCCGAAATCAAAGAGCCTCCTTCGCCCTCTTTGAAGACACCGGCTTTAATTCCTGCCTTAAGGATTGGCTCCATCTTATCCTCATAAAAAGATTCACTCTTATCAGTGTCAAAAGAAACATGTAACTGATCGTAAATTCCAGTAAGAGCTGACTTGGTTGTTGCGACAATATCTTCCCAGAATGCACGAAGCTCAGTGTCCCCATCCTCAAGCTTCTTAAACACTGCACGTGCTTGACCTTCAAGAGTATCGTCGTTCTCTACTTCGTTATGAAACTTCACATACAACTCAAGAAGCTCATCGACAGTGTACTCGGATGCAGCTCGACCATCTCCCCACTTGGATACAGCAACAGACAATTTTCCAAACTGCGTTCCCCAGTCTCCCATGTAGTTCCATTTAATTACCTCATATCCCAAATGCTCATAAATATTGGCAATGCTCTGGCCAAAGAGTGTGGTTAAAAGGTGATGTGCACCCAGAGGCTTGGCAATATTAGGCTGTGAATACTCAACGATCACCGGTGCACCACTTTTTACCTTTGCGGTACATGCTTGCCTGGTAGACCCCAGAGCTGCAACGAGGGCAGCCGGGGTCAACCAGATATTGACATAACCAGGTCCTGCTACCTCTACCCTTTCAATGGAGTCTTCTTTAGAAAGTGCAGAAACAACCACCTCGGCAATCTCTTTCGGACTCTTGCTCGCTTTCTTTGAAACTTGCAATGCAATAGGTGTCGCTAAGTCTCCGTGACTTACTTCCTGAGGTCTCTCCCAACTCACGGCAATGTCATCAATACCGTACTCCGTTTCGAGTACGTTTTTGACGGCATTGGAGAGGGAAGAAAACATGAAATTAATTGGGTGAGTGATCAAATCTGCTACTCATTAATTTACGGTAACTGTAGCAGTTATTACAGGTATTACCACTTGTAAACAATATTTGATCTTGCATACAGATTCTGTACATGTCTTGAACACAAAATGTATGCACAATCGTCCACCCTAAATATGGTACACAATATGTACTCATACACTCATTTCTTGAACTCTATTGTTATTCAACGCAAAAAACGCTAGAATATTATGATGATACTGCGAAATATAGCATCGGTTGTACTTATCCCCTGCCTTCTTCTCACGGCATGTGGTGGTAAGGAAGAAATGCAAGAACTTCATGTAAGTGGAGCTAAAACTTCCGTATCTATAATGCACATTCTTGCAAAGCGATCCGTTCAGAAAAACAGACCAAGTGGAATACTGGGGATCTTTAGTGGTATCTATACATCTCAAGGTGTGTTTCTTCCTGTTCAAAGTGGTATTTTAGGCATGCAATCTATTGGTGAGATTCTTGAAGGGCAAAAGGACAGCACTTCAGATGAAAATTTTGCACTCCTGCGGGAAGTAGGAGATATATTGCAGGTAAACGTGATTGATGCACTCAACCGCAGTAATGACCGCATTAAAGCGATTGATGCCTACACACAATCCTTACGGAATATCGGTGTATTGATAGAGCGTAAAATTGAAGAACTTACAGCGCTCAATGAGACACAAGATGTCCAAGTAAAGGAAAAGAGGAAGGTCGCCAGAGATATTGATAGAACACTAAAGAAAGCTCTCAATAACAAAGATTATGCAGAGGCTTCTGAGTATGAAGAGCAACTAGCTAATGCTAATGCAGCCTATGCAGAAATCTCAACAAAGCAAGATCAAACAGACGACATGATTAAGCGCTTTGAGACACTGTTAGATGTAACTGCAGAACGGCTTCAGGCGGTTGAAAACAACAGAGAAATACTCATAGCTGGGCTACGTGTTATCGATGTACCAGGAATCGCAGACTTCAATATACTTGAAGAGGGCAAGCCTTGGCGAAAAAAGAAAGGTTCGAGTATCTTCAATAAGAGTACTACATACTAGATATATCTCTTGTCAATATCTAAGAAGAGCCTGTTCTCCATAAGAATCGTCACTCTACCGGTAGACCCTGAATTATTGAGCTAAACCTGATTTTGTGCTATAATTAGTAGATTTTATGGCATCGAAACAAACGCCACCAAAGGCAAACCCTGCATCACTTCTTGTGCAGGCATTCGACGATCTTCTGGGTCTCCACAAGAAATCTACAAATGCATTGCAGGCTGCCAAAAAGCGCAACCTTACTGCGGAAGAGCGAGAAGCAATTGGCTACTACGAGGAAGGGTTGCAAAAAACTCTGGATCTCATAGCCCCTGCGGGAATGGAAGTGCATTCCATGGAGCTCATACTCAACGACCAGTTTTCCAGAACGCTCTACGTCTACAACTGGCCAAACTACATCTATCCAAACTGGTTGAGTCAGGCGATAAACTTCGATGCCCAAATGGACATTGCTCAGTTCATCTACCCTTCCAATAACAAAGCTATCATGAAAATGTTGCGGAAGAAGGTAGCAGAAATGCGATCAAGTATTCGTATCTTGGAACAGCGTGGAATCGTCCGAGATCCAACCCTAGAAGCAGCACTTCAAGATGCTGAGGAGTTGCGTGATCTTTTGGCGCGTGGTCGAGAGAAGCTCTATCAATTTGGAATGTACATTACGATCTACGCAGAAGACGAACTCAAACTCAAGAAGCTCCAAACAGATGTCGAGTCTCTCTTGGGAGGAAAGCTCGTACTGAGTAAGCCTGCGTTCTTTCAAATGGAACACGGATGGCTCTCTACACTTCCCCTTGCCATTGATGAACTGGAGATCAACCGCAACATGAATACGGCACCACTGGCAACAAGCTTTCCGTTTAGCTCTAGTGACCTTACCGATGACCATGGAATTCTCTATGGAATCAATCGACACAATGACTCGCTGGTAATCTTTGATAGATTCGATCTACCTAATGCGAACGCAACAGTATTTGCGACATCTGGTGCAGGTAAATCGTTTGCTGTAAAACTCGAAATTCTACGAACGATGATGTTTGGTACAGACATCTTCGTCATCGATCCAGAAAATGAATATGTAGATCTTTGCAAAACTGTTGGAGGAACATTTATTCCCCTCTCCCTACAAAGCTCATTACGCATCAATCCATTTGATCTACCGAAAGCTGTACGTGGAGAAGAGGCAAAACCCGGTGAGGTGTTGCGTTCAGCAATCATCACACTTCATGGACTCTTTAAGATAATGCTTGGAACCCTCACACCTGCTGAAGATGGAATCTTGGATAAAGCTATCCTAGATACATACGCACTAAAGGGTATCGACATGACCACGGAAGAGCCTGGCACAGTAGAACCGCCTACCATGCACGAACTCGTTGATGTATTGATGACCACCGAAGGTGGAGAAAATATGGCAAAAACATTACAGAAGTACACAGGCGGGAGCTACGCCGGACTCTTTGATCAGCCTACAAACGTAGAAGTTGATAATCAGATGGTAGTCTTTCAGATTCGTGACCTCGAAGAGCAGCTGCGCCCTATTGCAATGTACATCATCCTCAACTTCCTATGGAACCGTATTCGAGCAGAGCTCAAGCGACGTTTCCTTGTGGTGGATGAGGCATGGAACCTCATGCAATACGATGACTCTGCAAGATTCCTCTACGGGCTTATCAAGCGTGCTCGTAAGTATTACCTGGGAGTCACCACCATTACGCAGGATGTGGAAGACTTCGTAAACTCACCGTTTGGTAAACCGATTATTACCAATGCATCACTCCAGATTCTCCTAAAACAATCCCCTACCGCTGTTGATAATCTACAGAAGCTTTTCTATCTTACCGATGGTGAGAAGTATCTTCTGCTTAACTCGGACGTTGGTCAGGGTCTCTTCTTTGCCGGAAACAAACACGTCGCCATTCAGATTGTTGCAAGTCCCCAAGAGGAGATGATTATTACGACGAATCCAGAGGAAGTACTGGCTATTCGTGAAGCGAAAAAGCGTGAAGAAAAAGCCAAGCGCCTCGGAGAGGATCTCATTCCAAAAGGTGTCGACAGTACTGGACAGGTAAACGCAGAAAAGGCTGCCGAAGAAGCAGCTGAAGAGAGTGAAAAGGAAGAGATACAAGCGGAACAACTTGGAGAAAATGATGTTGCAGAAGCCTCAGAAGAAAACGTAGAAACCGAAGAAGAATCAGTAACAGAAGATTCCCCTACTGATCAAGAAGCTCCGAAAGAAACAGACCCAACGCAACTACCACCTGCTGTGCTCAGTCAGGCCACTCCAACAAAGGAAGATGACAATCCTGCAAGCGAACCCATCCCCGAACCAGAAGAAGAGGAGGAGGAGGAGGA
>DJKT01000016.1:3318-3607 GCA_002436205.1 Candidatus Peribacter sp. UBA6535 | reverse complement strand
GCGATTTCCATGGCGAACTCCGGTGGCGCTTGGGATAACGCCAAGAAGTACATCGAAGCAGGTAATCTTGGAGGAAAAGGAAGTGAGCCACACAAGGCAGCGGTTGTTGGAGATACCGTAGGAGACCCTTTCAAAGATACTTCCGGCCCTTCTATCAATATCCTCGTAAAGCTGATGACTATTGTGTCTGTGCTTACGGTTAGCCTCTACTCAGCAACGGGATTGATTGGCTAATACACAATTAATTTGAATTTCAAAGCGTCCCTGGTGGGGCGCTTTTTTTGTTGCT
>DJKT01000016.1:0-3002 GCA_002436205.1 Candidatus Peribacter sp. UBA6535 | reverse complement strand
TTGCTCGGTGAGTGGAAACCCATTACGGAGGTCTCCATATCTGAAGAGGATTCTAGTACAGTTTTCTGTACAATCAAGCCCTTTTTGCCTTATTGGCGATAGGCTTGCTTTTGCCACTAAATACGGTAATATCTGTGGCGGGCGTCTCCCCCGAGACCATCGGTAGAAGCCCTTTTGTTTAGTATGAATCCCGCGAAAAAACCTAAATCTCAGAATCGAAAGAACCCGGAAGGGAAGACCAAGAAAGACCCCCGTTTCATTATTGTTACTGGAGGAGTTTGCAGTAGCCTTGGAAAAGGAATTGCAGCAGCTTCTATTGGTGCAATCTTGAAGGCTGCAGGTCTTAAGGTATTCGTACAAAAGCTTGATCCGTATCTTAATGTAGACCCCGGAACGATGAGTCCGTTTCAACATGGAGAAGTGTTTGTTACAGATGATGGAGCAGAGACTGATCTTGACCTTGGACACTACGAGCGGTTCATTGATGAGCCGATGAGTAAGCTTTCTACAGTGACGACGGGGCGTGTCTATACTGATGTCCTTGCCAAAGAACGGCGTGGAGATTACCTCGGCGGTACGGTGCAGGTTGTTCCGCATGTCACAGATGCCATCAAAGCATCGATAGTTTCCTCTGCAGAAAAAAGTGGGTGTGACATTATGATGGTGGAGATAGGAGGTACGGTTGGGGATATCGAAGGAGAGCCGTTTCTCGAGGCTATTCGTCAGATGAGAACAGAGATGGAGAGTGATCATCTCTTTCATGTACACCTCACACTGCTTCCGTATCTTAAAGGTTCCAAAGAACTCAAGACCAAGCCAACGCAACTCTCTGTTCGAGAACTTCGTCGCATTGGATTGCAGCCCGATATGATTTTGGCTCGTGCGGACTATCGTATTACCAAAGATCTCCTCGATAAAATTTCGAAGTTTTGTTCGGTAAAACGTGAGGCAGTAATACCTGCACAAACTCTGCACAGTATTTACGATGTACCGGTTGCATTGCAGAAGTATAAGATTGCACAGGTAATTGGAAAGAAGCTTGGCTTGCCGGATCTTAAACCCGATATGACGGAGTGGGTAGAAGGAGCGAAGAGGCATGAGAAGGCATCAAAAGAAGTACGTATCGCGATGGTTGGAAAATACACCAATCTTGAAGATGCGTATTTAAGTGTAGTAGAAGCCATAAAGTCTGCAGCGGTTTACAACAAGCGCAAGGCAGAGATTGTCTGGATTGATTCCGAAAAACTCGAAGCGAAAGATGCAGAGACATGGGCAGAGCTTAAAAAATGTAAAGGGATGGTGGTACCTGGCGGGTTTGGAATCAGGGGAATCGAAGGAAAGATTGCCGCAGCCAATTACGCACGTACCAATAAAGTTCCGTACCTGGGGCTTTGTCTTGGTTCACAGATTCTTGCTATAGAGTTTGCGCGAAACAAACTGAAGGATAAGCAGATTACGAGTGAGGAGTTTGACGAAGACGAAAAGCTTCCACGGAGCAAATACCTCGTACACTTCTTGCCGGATCAACACAAAGGAAGAGCCAAAGGAGGAACACTGAGGCTAGGGTCGTACAAATGTAAACTCAAGAAGGGTACGAAGGCACATGCAGCGTACGGAACAGATGAAATCTCCGAGCGTCACAGGCACCGCTACGAATTTAATAATACGTTTCGTAAAAAACTGGAAGACAAGGGATTGATCTTTTCTGGCGAATGGCCGGAAACCAAAATTATGGAAATTGTCGAAGTCAAAGATCATCCATTTATGTTGGGGTCGCAATTTCACCCGGAGTTTAAAAGTAGACCACACAAGCCACAGCCACTCTTTAATGCTTTTATGGCTGCAGTAGTTGGAAAGAAATAATTTTACGCTACCATTGATCTATGGCACTTCTCGAACTCAAAAACCTCTCACTCACAATTAATGAGCATAAAATTCTTCAGGATATTAGTTTTGATATCGAAGAAGGACAGATCATTGGTCTTATAGGTCCAAATGGCTCTGGGAAGACGACGCTCTTTAATGTGATTTCTGGTTTTCTCAAGTCTTCTGGAGGTTCTATTACACTTGGTGGGGAGGATATTAGTTCTATGAGCCCTTCGCAGCGTGCCAAGAAGGGGATCGGACGTGTGTTCCAAAACTTCGGTATCTTTCGGGATATGACACTGGAGGAGAACATTCTTGTTGCACTCGAGGCATTACCCAAAGAGCAGAGGAAGGAATTGGGTGACCTAAAAGAGGTAGTTGCTGGCACATTGGATATGGTCGGACTTTCTTCCAGTGGCAAAAAGAAGGCAGGGTCTCTTTCTGGTGGACAGATGCGACTCCTCGAAATTGCCCGTACGCTTAAAGCCGGTAAAGAGCTCTTTTTGTTGGATGAGCCAACGGCAGGCGTAAGCCCGAAGATGACGGGGCAAGTGGCGGATATCATCAAAGAACTCAAGGATGAAGGAAAGACCGTACTCATCATTGAGCATGATTTGCCATTTATCGCCTCTATCTGCGATAAGGTGGTTGTCTTGGATGTAGGGAAGGTGGTGTTACAGGGCACTCCTGCAAAGGTAAAAGCATCCAAAGAGCTCAAAGAGATCTATTTTGGGGCAGATCCAACTTCTTGATTTCTCCTATTGCAATGAGGCTTTAATTACCTCAAAATGGCTTCCTATTCCCATTTATTTTATGAAAAGACTTCTCGTTCCACTCTTTGCTCTCGGAGTTCTCTTGAGTGCTTGTTCTCCAGTTGCCGATGATGGTACTGGACCTATTAAAATTGGATATATTGGACCGCTAACTGGTGAGGCAGCTTCCTATGGAGTTGATACCCTCAACGGTACAGAGCTTGCTGTAGCTGAAATTAATGCAGCAGGTGGTATCAATGGTCGCTTAATTGAGCTTATTACAGAAGATGGTCGATGCACCGGCACAGATGCTGCGAGTGCTGCCCAGAAGCTGGTGAATGTTGATAAGGTTGTGGCGATTATCGGAGGGCAGTGTAGTGGCGA
>DJKT01000039.1 GCA_002436205.1 Candidatus Peribacter sp. UBA6535 | reverse complement strand
ATCACAAAGCCTTTTTGCCCCTTAAGGAATAGTAGTACCTAACTTTCCATACCTAATCACGCGCCCAGTGCTTTCCCCATCCTTCGTACAGGTTATCGATGAACGCATGCCATTCCTTTTTTGATTTGTAGGTGGGATACGGCTTGGGTTTAATAGGTTCGTCTGCACTCCACACAATATCAAACTGGCCATCATCTCGTATCTGACCTATGAGTGGTGTTCGATAGGTATGCTGTGTCTCGGGGTCAATCAACACTTCGCCTTCTGGTGCATATACCACAAGCCCCTTTGCTGCATTACGAATGTCTATGACATCATCGGAGTCAGCTTGTTCTACGGCACGTGCAAAGAGGTAGACGCTAAAGTACGCAGACTCAATAGGATCATCCGTTACACGATTTTTGCCATACTTCTTTTGGAAGTTCTTCACAAACTTCCTATTTTTCTCCGAACTCAAACTCTGAAAGTAATTCCAAGCAGCAAAATCACCAGCTACATTTTTGGGTCCGATATTGATGATCTCTTCTTCAGCAGCACTAAAAGACATGGTCGGAATATCTGTTGGTGCAATTCCTGCCTGGCGTAATTGCCGAAAGAAAGCTATGTTGCTGTCTCCGTTAATTGTACTCAGAATCATGCTTGGTTTTGTACGCTTGATCTTCTGCACAATGGAGCGAAAATCTCTACCTCCAAGTACTTCGTATTCTTCTCCAACTACCTTTCCACCAAGTTCTGCTATACGAGCTTTTATGATTTCATTCGCACTTCTTGGGAATACATAATCTGAACCTACCAAGAAGAAGGTTTTTCCAATGTTTTTGAAAGCCCAATCAACTGCAGGAAGCACCTGCTGATTTGGCGCTGCTCCTGTGTACATGATGTTTGCAGACTCTTCCAATCCTTCATACTGCAACGGATACCAGAGGAGATTCCCATACTTTTCTACAACAGGCTTCATAGCCTTACGACTCGCAGAAGTCCAGCCACCAAAAATACTACTGACTCCTTCTTGCGTGATGAGGCTTTCTGCCTCTTCTGCAAATGTATCCCAATCCGATGCTCCATCAACCACGATAGGTTCAATCTGCTGACCAGTAACTCCCCCTGATTCATTAATCTCATCAATAGCCATCAACAGGGCATCGACAAGAGGGCGTTCTGAGATAGCCATGGTTCCCGTTAGAGAATGGAGAATACCTACCTTGATAGTATCGCGTTCTGCTGATTGCTCTATTGCCTGCGCTGCCATCCATGAAATTAAAGCTAATTGGCAATCAATGCTATTGCAGAAGTTGAAACTAATGTTAATGAAGTGGTGTAGCACATCTCTCCTCTTACCATGTGGCAGCTTTGTAATATCGATACCAAAAACACCCAAAGAGGTGTGTGTACGAATAACTTCAGAAGGATGCCAGTACACAGCCTCACTGTGAGAATTGCCTTTTTGGGATTTGGGAATAAGTGCAGGAGAGGTATAACCAAGGAGTATTCCAAGATTCCAGTTAGAAAGAGGTTTAGGCTTTTGTTTCGCTTTGGAGCCATTTGCAATGTACTTGAGCAGTGGTTCAATCTCAGATCGAAAGCGTTTTATCGCAGGTGGAGACATGCCCATTTCTTTTAATTCTTTACAGTACTGATCGAAGTGTCCTCCTTTGCAAAGGAGCCGTTCTTTGAAGAATTGAGTCAATGGCATACATTGCTTCTTCTTGCCATTGGTAGACTGCTTTCTTTTGGGCATATATATGAAGTATAGAGGACTGAACAGAGTAGTAACATTTACAAGAGCAACGCTGCAGCACGTGCTATGTACATATCGGTACGATGCAAATCAAGATGATCATCTTTCGTGCGAATCTGTGACTCAGCATCAATGCAAAATCCAGAGTCAATGTGTTTACTCAGAGCAGGGAGAATTTCATCTAGATTCTCCGGTGAAAGACCACCTGCAAATCCCACAGTAACCTCTGGCATCTTTACTTGTATTTCATGATACATTTCGATGGCTCTCTTTGTATCTACACGTTCTCCCTTTCCACAGGAAGAATCTATGAGAATGTAGTCCAGAGAATCTCCAAACTGCGCAATAGACTGAGGTAACTGCAGAGAACGTAACTGCAAGATGAGAAGTATATCAGGGTATTGTCTGCGAATCTCTTTGAAGGAATCACTCAACCCTTCGAAAAACTCAACATTCAGTTGCAAGGCAGAGGGGAGCTTATTTTTAGAGAGTGTCTCCAGTAACGCACAGATATCATCAGTAAGAGACTCGGGGTAAGAAGTTTCATAATGTAGGGCAGTTCCTACGTGAACATCCACGCTGCCTATAAGTTTAGATACGCTGCCTAGTTCAGTGTAACGCAAAGAGCTCAGCGGTCGATCTTCTGGTTGTTCACGCGAAAGGAGAAATCCCACCATCGGAGTATGGGAAGATTCGAATGTGATGTCTTGCGCAATAAAGGATGCCGAAACTGCTTGAGCTTCCTCCGTCGTTGTTACTGCACTAACGCCGATATAGGGTTTTGGTTTGTTCATGGAATGATGTTATTCATCTAATCGTCTTCCGGCAGCTTTTCTCATTTCCTCTTTTTCTGGCACAAGCCCATCTGTATGGTAACCGGAAGCAATTTTTGCATTGATTTCTACGTGTGCATCAGTCGGAATGAGTTCTTTTGGAATGGGTACTCGTTCAACGATCTCAATACCGCTTCCTGTGATAATGTCGTGTTTGAAATTACTCATAGAAACAAAGCGGTCAATGCGTGTGATACCCAACCAATGAAGAATATCTGGCGTAAGATGATAGAGACGAAAATCTGATGCTCCAGCAACACGCGTGGCAAGGTGAAAGTAATCTTCTGCTCTATCGCCCTGCTTTTGGCGCTTTCTTGCGTTGTAGATAAGGTACTTCGTCACTTCTCCCATCGCCCTCCCTTCATTGCGTGAATACACAAAAATTCCAACACCTCCTTTCTGAGCTGTGCGTATACAGTCTTCTATAGCATAGGCAAGGTATGGTCTACAGGTACAGATGTCGGAGCCAAATACATCAGATCCATTACATTCATCATGCACTCGTGCAGACAATTTTACGCTGGGATCACCAACTTTGTTTGGATCTCCAAAGATGTATACCGTATGCCCTCCTATTGGTGGAAGAAATACTTCTAAATCTTTTCTCTTGATAAGATCGGGATACATACCACCTGTTTCCTCGAAGATACATTTTCGTAAGTCACCTTCATCGACTCCGTAGCGTTTTGCAACACCGGGAAGATGCCAAACAGGTTCCATAGCAACTTTTGTGATTGCGCATTCATTATTCTCCCGAAGCATCTGTCCATCTGGTTTCAAGCGACCAGCTCTCATGGCATCTGCTACTTCCGGAACTTGAATATGTGCCTTGGTGATCGCCATGGTAGGATGCACTGCAAATCCTGCTGCAATGTGTTTACTAAATACATCAGTAGCTATCGCTCCGAATGGATCAATGGAGACAATGGTATCTTTCTGAAACCATTTTTCATTTGGCCGAATGACATTTGTGAGATAGGTATCACCAAAATCAGGTCGGTAGTGAGAGTCCAGTGTTTTTCTTGATACTGCTACTCCTCGTTGAACGGCATAGGTACCTGCATGTACCCCAATCGCATTACGCTTCTTTGTATCATGCATGGTTGCTATAACCGGACCACGCTTGCGTGGATGCTTTGCTCCCCAATGAATGATGGTGCTAAGAGAGGGCATATAGTGAGAAATCCTTACATTATAGCAAATTTTTGCAATATTGGCGAATTCTAGTAGACAGTCTGAGAATAACACTCTTCGCAGTACACAGTTTCAGGTCGATCAGAAGCATAGGTGGTACGCATTTCTTTACTACACTTAGCGCATTCTCTACTCCACATCTTGCGAGGATTTCTCAACATAAATCGGTTATAATGCCTTTGTTCCCTACACTTGTGAGGAATAGGTAGTGTTTGTTCTCTGTAGAATTCTAGTTCTTTCTTTTGGATCTTAAACGGCTTACCTGTGACCTCGCAGGCGATAGCCCAATTTAGTATGTCGTCTGGAGTATCTTTGATGTTATCGGGTAGTTGTTGAGCCTGTATTACCTTTGTGGCATTTGGCGATTCTTCTACAGAATCATCCCAAGACAGTTTTTTGGACAAGGCTTCTTCCGAAGTTAGAGGATAATACATCTGTGCAGAAGTCTTATTGTATCCGTGAATAGCAATTTCCTTGGGGAAAAATTCTCCCCATTCACCAGTCGTTTTCATGTGCTCGATGATCTTTGGTACGAGTGCGTTATACTCCTCTTCTGAGTATTTTTTGTTCAGAATGCAATATTGCTGGTCGTGCATGTCTGCACACCCGAAGCAATTCTTACTTCTGTCCATGTACCAGCAATACGAAAGATCACTACAACTCATGTGGCAATCGATGCAGAACAGTAAGTGGTAACTATTCTCACCACAAATAGAACATTCGAGCGATTGTTGTAGGTTGGTACCGTACTGATATATATCGTAGATATTCTTAGCAGCAAGGACGATTTGATAACAGAACTTGCCACCTTCTATATCCTCGCAGTCGAAACTCTCCTGCGTGTCCTTACAATTCTGAAGATAATTTCCAGAACTGTTCTGGAGGTTGTGACCTTGGAACTCTTTAACGATGCTACTTTTTTGCATTTCCAACCTTTTGTTCTTCCAGTCTTGATATTGCGTATACGATCCGAGATCAATTGCACTCATTTTCTTCTGATACTCCTCTTTACTTAGTTGCTCATTCTCAAAGCAGTAGGTCTTATCCCTAAGTCCAATGCAACAAAAGCAGTCTTGGCATCCTATACAATCTTTCAGGAATGCACTCGAGGCGCAGTTGATGCAATCCTGACATCCTTTAAGGCCATAGCACTTATGCACATACACGCTGTCGTAACACCATTCTGAGTGAAGGTTATAAAAGCCATCGACACATCCAATGTTTTTCTTGAACCCATATCCATACATGCACTCATCGCAGAAATCTGCATGACTGAGTAAGTACGAATTTTTACAAGATCCTGCTAGGTGAATGTAATCGCTATTTTGTATCTCACCCTGAATGTTTAAGGCCATAGCAGGTATAGACATTTTTAGCTCCTGTATTTGTTCAAAGAAGGGACGACTAAAATCAAACTCTTTGCCGTAATCTGTTGGATCCCATTTATCACTATTCCAGCATTCTCGACAGTAATACTGTTTCCCTGAGTGTGCAGGGTACTCGGTCAATGTTCGTCTTTCACAGAGTCCACACTGCCCCGGGTAAAGATTCATTTCATTATGATGCGAAAGCCTTCGCTGTTGTCTGCAATCTGGACAATGTGTAGGTGCTGGCAAGTTATACTTTTGGTCGTTGAAGACAGGAGAAAGATCATCATAGAATTGGAGGTCGTTGCCAGTAACTTCAAAGGATTGAGAACACTCTGCACAGGTTTGCTGTATCGCTTTTGTATCGGTAGAAGATTCCATAGAAAGCTTTGAAAAAAATAATTATCAAGGTCTAAGTATCAGACACGTATTATGACTATTTTGATTTGTTTGTCTATACTAGAGGCACATATAGTGCTAAAATATATTTGCAGCAATTACAGGTACAGATATGACTATTGAAGAACTTCTTACAGAAATCGGCCTTACGGACAAGGAGGCGCATATGTACATCACACTTCTGCGCCATGGAAATCAGCCGACAAGTTACCTCGCAAAGAAGTCTGGTTTCAACCGAGGAACTGCATATGTCATATTGCATCAGCTTCTTGAAAAGGGTTTGGCTGCGAAATCTATGAAAAAAAAGGTGCAGTGTTTTACCCCACTTGACCCCAGTAGCCTTATCGATTACCTAGATCGTAAGAGCAAACTCGCAGAGTCTGGAAAAGAAAAGGTGGCAACAATGATGGGGCAGCTGACTGCCATTACCAATCCCCATACAGCCAAGCCAAAAATAGAGTTCTTTGATGGCTCTGAAGGTGCAAGAACAGTTCTAGAGAGGACTCTGCAAGCCACAGAAAAGACAATCACTGCCTTTCAGTCTATCAGCGATATTCTTGAGTTTGTTGGATCAGATTACTTTAGTGATTATGCAAAGAAACGTAAGAAAGCAGGCTTTACTCTGCATGCAATTCGCACCAAAGAGCAGGACAAACAAGCACTCAATGCGGATGAAAGTACTGAGCAGCTTACAACCTCTGTTACTGAAAAACGCGAAATACGATATGCACCTGAGGAATTGGCATTTCCTATGACCATGTATATGTTCGATGACAACTTGGCCATCATTTCTACAAAAGAAGAGAATTTTGCAGCAATTATTCAGAGCAAAGAGCTTGCAAGCATGCAGCGTAAACTCTTTGACTTACTGTGGAGATCATTAGATCAAAGCAAGATCAAAGTTGGTATTCTCCACTCTCTCACTGGCACAATGGCAATCTCAGAGAGATCTCTTGTGGATGCTGAACATATGGCAATAGAAGAGATCAACAAAGCAGGTGGAGTGCTCGGCAAGCAGTTGGAGCCTATTGTGAAAGACAGTGAATCAGACCCAGAAATCTTTGCAAAGAAGGCAGAGCAACTTATTGTTGAGGATGGTGTTGTATCTGTCTTTGGTGGTTGGACATCGGCTGGCCGAAAAATGATGAAGCCAGTCTTTGAAGAACATAACAACTTGCTCTGGTATCCGGTGGAGTATGAAGGCCTCGAACAATCACCGAATATCATCTACACAGGTGCAGCACCGAATCTACACATCATTCCTGCTATCGATTGGGCAATGAGAACGATTGGTACACGTATTTTTCTCGTAGGTTCCGATTATGTCTATCCCCGTAGTGCAAATACAATCATTAGAGAACGTGTACTCGAGCTGAAGGGGGGAGTTGTCGGAGAGGAGTACGAGGTGCTTGGTGGTGACAATTTCACAAAGGCTGTGAAAAACATTGTGAAACAGAAACCTGATGTGATCATCAATACTATCAATGGTGATAGTAACGTTGCCTTCTTTCAGCAATTACGTGAAGCAGGAATAACGCCGAAAAACATTCCGACAATCTCATTTAGTATTGGGGAAGAAGAGATCAGTCGCATGGCGTCGGAACTCGTCGTAGGTGACTATACGTCTTGTAACTACTTTCAATGCTTAGACACCAAAGAGAATAAGGAATTTGTTGAACATTTCCAAAAGCGATACGGAAAGCAGGCTGTTACGTCTGATCCCATCGAAGCCGCCTACAATAGTATACATCTGTTTGCAAAGGCCGTGGAGAAAGCAGGTACACATGACCCCGGTGCTATTGCGAAAGCAGCCGGAGGACTGACGTTCGATGCACCGGAAGGAATAGTGAAGATCGACCCAGATAATCATCATCTGCACAGAACACATCGTATTGGGAAGATTGGTTCCGATGGACAGTTCGATATTGTTTGGAAATCAGAAACGCCCATTCAACCAGATCCGTATCCAAAGTATAAGTCTCGTGAGGAGTGGCATTCATTCTTGGATACGCTACAAAAAAAGTGGAATGGGAAATGGGAGCGATAACCAAGGTTTTTTAGGAATCAGAAACACTGTCAGTACTATCATTACTGTCATTAAAATGCTCGAAAACAAATGTTCTGTAGTCTTTAAGC
>DJKT01000006.1 GCA_002436205.1 Candidatus Peribacter sp. UBA6535 | reverse complement strand
GACATCCACTCTTCCTTCTTTCATATCCTGAATAACGGGATCAAAGTCCGCTTCATTTAGACCCATTTCTGATAAAACACTACGTAGCTGTACTTCACTCTCACACGCAGTTGCTAATCGTGGTACTAGCGCATCGAGATCAGAATAACGTTGAGCCAAAGCTTTACCAAAGTCCACAAGTTCGCCACTTTCCCCTGAACGCATAATGGCAGTCGCCTCACTACGTAAAGCAGCTTTTTCTGTTTGAGGAGGTGAATGTTTTCTAAATGGCCAAAGCTTGTGATTAGCTAGATCATGATTAATAAGCATTTCTCTAGTAGCATCTTGAGCAGATTTATAGCGAACAAACTGTCGCTCTACTTCAGCTTTTACTTGTAAATCTGTAGCATTTTCCCCTAGTTTTTGGCGTACGTCCTTTTCTATCAATGCCCGAACCTCACCAGTTTTCATTTCCGCAAAACTTCTAAGTTTGGCTAGATTTAGACGGGGTCGACCTTGAATCATCCACTTTAAACTATATTTTATGCCCTTAGCGGCCCCCCAAGCAACCGCACCAATTGCAAGATATACATCCCACCAATTAATTAAATTAGCCCATAGGCCTCTCCAAAGTTCTTCCACACTACCAAACCCTCTAGCCTCTAAGTACCGTAAAGTGTTGGAAAGCTCACGCTCTTGTTCCGGTGATAAATTATACTCTTTAAACAATTCAGAAGTATCCGCAGCTGTAACTGCCTTCCTAGCTTTATTTGCTAGTTGGCGAAAATACCATTGGCGCACATTTTCTGCTAAATCCTTATCGCCAAACTTTCGCATGAGTGCGATGCTACGATAGGCAAGTAAAGGGTTCGGCCCTACATTCTCCCTAAAGTAATAGAGTTCAAATGCATCCTTTAGATGTAGCTTACTGTTCTTTGTTGATAGGCCAACAATCTTCGTAAGTTCCGCTCTTATGTTTTTGTGAAACGAATCATCAGATTGCGTTGGCACCGTAAGCGACGTAAGCATCATATCAATTGTCTCTTGACTACAAACTTCTTCAGCCAAAGCAAGAGTCAACTTCTGCTGGGGAACATTATCTAAACGTGTCACATAGCCTGTCTCTTGTTTTGTTTTTTTATCAACAACAGAGAGATCTTTTACAGGAACATCATCAGACCCCTGACCACTTGTATAAAAATCTGCAACTTTTAGAGCGTTGCGGCGAAAGTTGTTCCGATCCTCTTCTGTCTGTAATTTCGCAAGAGGTGCCATGGCAATCTGTACTGCACGCTCTGGATAATTTCCGCTTTGCTCCATCACCTGCGAAATAAGCTCAGTCATATCTGGCATTTTTTGATCTTCGAAAGCAGATCTAGCCCTAGTAATTAAACCATCTAGAGTCTGAGATACTGCTTGCATCTGCGTACTTGCACCCAGTGCATCAGCAACAGTCAGTTGCCCCACACGTTCTCGGACCTTTCTTTTATATTCTTTGTCTTTTGAATCAATAGCTTCACCACTAATAGCAAACAAGGCATACCTCTCAACCTTCTCCATATTCTTTGCAAGATACGCTAGGAAAAATTTGGCTGACTTGACCTCATCAGTTGTGGGCTGTGGCTTGCCTGCCTCCACTAAAAACTGCCGTAGAAGAGCATCGTTATCCTTCAAATTATTCTTTTCATCCAGAAGCTTGAGAACAGAACTCATACGCATACCACGGCTTACAACATAGAATGCTATTGTTTCCGTAGTTTCCTTCAGCTGATCTGGTGTGACTTTTGGTTTACCATTACTATCAAACCCAAATACTCTGTCAGTGACGTCATACTGAAGCGGTAACATGAATTCCATCGCCTTGAGTGTCACTTCTTCATTTTTCTCATTCAGGACATACTTGTTCATGTACTCGGGCACCTCAATTCCAACAGGAATTTTTTTACCTTCTCTAAGTTGAAGATAGATCTGACGATCTTTGTAGTATCGCGAAAAGTATCTGATCAATGTAATTTTTTTGTCCTCTGGAACGTGTAAGTTTTTGTCGATCAATAGGCGCTCTGAGCCAAGCAATGTCGCAGCTAAAAATTTGCGTCGCCTCTCAAGTAACATGTACCGATCATTCAAAACATTCAACGCACGCGGTCCGACCAAATCAGGATCAGGAATAGGTAAATCCTGAAGTGACTTAAGATTTTCAGCCCATTCCGCATGGTGTTTCTCTTCAATGCCAAAGGCTTCTGCAAATTTCTGAGGTTGCTGTACGAATGAAAACTCCTGCTTCTCAGCCGGTTGTTCTTGTTGTGATTTTGGTGTTTCTTTTTGTTGCATATTTTTATTATGGTGGACCTCCAGAGCCTTCTAATGCCTTAAAGATACTATCCAATTCTTCCATCGTCTCTGGTACAACAACATCTTTTGCCGCTTCTCCAGCGACCTCCGCCGCAGCATCTGCACCCGCAGCTCCTTCCATCAAACCACCCGCAGCATCCTTCGCACCACCTATTACGTCTTTCCCCATCTCAATACCTGCCCCTACTGTCTCCTTTGCAGTCTCTACCGCTCCACCAAGACCAAGTGATACTAACCATTCTTGTACAGAAGCAATCACCGGTGTTAATGCCCCTGCGTAGTACGCACCTCCAACTGCAGCTGTGGCAATTGCCGCTGTTGTAAGATACGGATGAGCTTTCATAACTTCCCATGTTTTCACAAATGGGTATTTGACGTAATCCCAAGTCGACCATTTTTTCTTAGCCTCTGCTTCTTGATGAAAAAGTTCGAGATCAGAAATAACATTCTCAGCTTGTCCATTGAGATTATAGGTGTCTTTGAGATACTTGATTGCATCCTTTCTATGATCCGCTGCATTCTCTTTTGCATCCAGAACCTTTAGCCCTCGCTTCTCTAGCTCTTTTGCTAGGTTGCGATAATCCACTGCATTGCGGGGCATTTCAAACTGCGGTG
>DJKT01000038.1 GCA_002436205.1 Candidatus Peribacter sp. UBA6535 | reverse complement strand
GCAAAGATCATACATACGCGATCTAGCCCAAATGCAATGCCTCCATGTGGTGGTGCGCCATATTCAAAGGCATTGAGCATGTGGCCAAATCTGTGCTGCGCATCTTCGTCAGTAATACCGAGGATATCAAAGATCTTTTTCTGAAGCTCACGTTCATGAATTCGCATAGATCCTCCTCCTATTTCATTGCCATCTAATACAAGGTCATACGCAAGGGCACGTGCCGCAAGGGGGTCAGATTCAAATAGCTTCTCATCCTCTGGGTGCGGTCTTGTAAATGGGTGGTGCACAGCACCAATGGCTCCTGTCTCTTTACTCTTTTCAAACATCGGGAAGTCGAGGATCCACACGTAACTCCAGATGGATGTATCCACCATATCCAGCATCTTGGCGACTGTTTTGCGCACTTCTCCCAGTGGCTCAAGTGCATGAGGATACTCACCCGCTGCAAAGAAAATAATGTCACCATCTTTAGCTCCAGTTTTTTCGTTGAGTGCCTTAAGAAATTGCTCACCTGCGTTTTTTACAACAGGACCAGAGTCTTCGCCTACGCGTACCCATGCAAGCCCCTTGGCACCATGTCGCTGTGCAAGATCTGTAAGGTCATCAATATCTTTACGGCTCATTTTTCCTCCACCAGGAATGTTCATTGCCTTTACAGTTCCACCATCTTTTGCCGTACCAGAGAACACAGAAAATCCGCAAGTTGTTGCGATATCTGTTACATCAGTAAACTCCAAATCGAAGCGTAAATCTGGTTTATCAGAACCATACTTTTCCATTGCATCTTTGTAGGTCATGCGAGAGAACGGAGTGGACTGTATCTTTTTATCAGGACGTATTTTTTTGGTGAGTTCAATAAAACATTCCTCAAGTTGTACGATGACATCTTCTTGTTCGACAAAACTCATCTCAATTTCAAACTGCGTAAATTCCGGTTGGCGGTCTCCGCGTTGATCTTCGTCGCGGAAACATCGTGGCATTTGAAAGTACTTATCGACACCTGCAACCATCAGAAGCTGCTTGAGTTGTTGAGGGCTTTGCGGGAGTACATAGAAGCTACCGTGATAGAGCCTGGAGGGTACCAGATACTCGCGGGAACCTTCCGGGGTACCTTTTACCATGATCGGTGTTTCTATCTCCAAGAAGTCTTGAGAGTGAAAGTATTCACGGATCACCTGAGAAATATCATTACGGAGCTTGAGGTTTTTTTGCATACGCTGACGGCGTAAATCCAAAAATCTGTATTCCAGTCGCACTTCTTCTCCTATGTCTTTATCCTGATCAATCTCGAATGGAGGAGTTTTAGATTCGTTGAGTATTTTTGCATCAGATACTACAACTTCTATAGCTCCAGTAGGATTATCCTCACGTACTGCACCGTCTATGCGTCCGCGTACTTTTCCAGTTACCTTTAGCACCCACTCGGGGCGTACCTGTTCAGCAATGGCAAACTGCTCTTTGTTATCAGGGTCAAAGACGACTTGGGTGAACCCATAGCGGTCACGTAGATCAATAAAGATCAATCCACCATGGTCTCGTCGACGGTGTACCCAGCCACAGAGTGTGACGGTGGAACCATCATCCTCTACTCGAAGTTGGCCGCAGGTGTGTGTTCTTAGCATCGAAAGGATTGTACGGGCTTTAGGTAGGGGTTTCTAGCATTCTTTTGAGGATTGCGAGGATGGCGAAGAAAACGAGGGGAGCGAGGATCCTCGCCATCTTCGCCTTCTTTGTACTCCTCGCACTCCTTAAAGGAGTTTATTCATTGCCTCCTTAAACTCCTCTACGTCCTTAAATTCGCGGTGCACGGAGGCAAAGCGAATATAGGCAACTTTATCGATGCGTTTGAGTTCTTTCATCACATCATTTCCAATGGTTGAGGAGCTGACTTCTTTTTTGTTTCCTCCCCACTTCTCTTCGAGTTTTGTCAGCATTTTATCAATTTGATCTTGTGTTACAGGCCTCTTGGTACAGGCAACCCAAAGACCATGTTCGAGTTTCGATCGACTGTAGGGCTCTCGGGTTCCATCACGTTTTACCACAATCAGCGCACTCATCTCCTGTCTTTCAAAGGTCGTAAATCGATGCTGACACTTCGTGCATTCTCTACGTCTGCGTACGGCACGTCCGTCTTCTGCAAGGCGTGAGTCTACAACAGCCGTATCTTCTGATTTACAACGGGGACAATGCATGTCAGCAGATTAGCAGTTAGCAGTTAGCATTTTGCAACAAATTACAGAGATATATCTCCTGATCGTAAAACATGAACAATGCCTTCGGAAACGTCCACCACTGTTGAGGTATCAGACTCTTCGACAGGTCCATCATCGAGGATCAAATCCGGTTTATGTCCGGCTGCAGCGAATTGCTTCTCGATATCTTCTTTGCTGAATGTATTGGGCTGGCCGTGGATATTTGCTGAGGTGGTAGACAGTGGAGAGCCGAATTGCTCAACAAGTGCGCGTGCTGTTGGATGGGAACTGATTCTCAGGCCGATAGATTCGGAGCCTGTAGGACAGACACGTAAATTGCATCCCGGAGCCTTTTTCATAATAATTGTAAGAGGGCCCGGTAAATGCTCTGAGGCCAGTTGCATTGCCTCTTCATTCCATTCAAGAAATGCCTGAGCCTGTTCCACCTTTGCAAAGAGTGCGCTAACCGGCTGATCGGGGCTGCGTTGTTTTATTGCAAATAATCGGTCTACTGCTTCGGGGTTTTGCAAATCACAGGCAAGGCCGTAGCACGTTTCTGTAGCGTGGGCGACGACGCCACCTGTGCGCAGTACATCGAGTGCTTTTTGAATGCCTTCTTCTGAAGCAGGGTGACTATCCATATTTTACGTTGTTACTTCATACTGCTGTCTTACTTCTTCTAACTTCTTTTCCAGTACCATCGACATATTAACAGTCATTGGAAGTGGAATAGTCTGCTGCCCAATTTTTAACTGCACCTTTTCTTTTCCGGGATATGTTTCGAGTGTCTTTTTGATATCCAGAAGCATTTTTTTGGGTGCGCGGGAGGGGAGGTCAATTGTGTGAATAGAAATACGACTATCTTTCTTCTTTTCTTCTTTTCCTCTTTTCCTCTTAGATTTCGGCTTCTCCATAAGTTTTATTATCGTTGCATCCAATGCTTCTTCTATGTTCATACCTTTTGAAATCCACTGGCCAAGAGGTCCGAGGAATTCATCGGGTACTTCGTTTTCTTTTACTTTCATTGTTTCTCCAGCAATAACATTTCCCTCTTCATCCAATACTTCTACTTGTTCTTCTTCTAGAGTTGCTTTGGTAATGGTGAGACCACGCTTAGCCTCTTCTTCATCAAAGAAGCCATTCTTCTTTGCACTTTCAATCATGCGAGAGAGTGATGCTTTCTTGATAGCATCTGCACGTAATTGTAGCTGTCCAGAGCGGTTATCGAGGGTTCCACCAACGACGATGACGGTGTCTGGCTTTTCCAAATAGTCTGCGGCCTGCGCAAAGGTGCGAGGAAAGAGTGTGATTTCAATTTTCCCGGTGGGGTCTTCCAAAAATACGATTGCCATCGTGTCTCCTTTCTTTGTAGTGATTTGTTTTACTCCTTCCACGATACCGGCGAGTGTTATTTTCTTACCGACATCTTTATTCGTCAGCCCCTTTGTTAGTTGCGCTTTCTTTCCGATGTATTTACTTAATCCTGCCAAGGGGTGGCTGGACACATACAGTCCCAGTGTTTCTTTCTCCCACTGCAATTTTTGCTGAAGTGTTGCTTCCACTGTTTCGGGGAATTCTATTTTTGCGGCTTCGGTATCATCCATTTGTGCAAATAAATCTGTTTGTTGGCTGCTGACATCGCCGATGGATTTTGCAAAATCTACGATTTTATCGTAATGCTCCACTACTTTGCTGCGTTCTGCGAGCGAATCCAAAGATCCGGATTTCGCCAATGCTTCCAGTGATTTCTTATTGAGCACTTTTGCGGGAATGCGCTTTGCGAAATCTTCTATCCCTTCAAATTTTCCACCTTCCTGTCTTGCTTCAATAATTTGTAGTACAGAGCTATCGCCAATTCCTTTTATCGCTGTGAGTCCAAAGCGAATAGCTTTCTGTTCCGGTAGAGCTGTGAAATGACGCAGAGACTCGTTGATATCTGGGGGCAATACTTCTATTCCCATATTACGGCAGTCTTCTATTTCGATCATCACGCGATCTGTACGCTGCGCATCTGCAGAGAGGAGTGCTGCCATAAATTCCGTTGGATATTTTGCTTTGAGATATGCGGTTTCGTACGCGATTCGGGCATATCCTGCTGCATGGGATTTGTTAAATCCATAGCCTGCGAATGGAGTGATCACATCATCAAAGATCTCCTCCGCGAGTTTCTTTTGGTACTTCTTTTCTAAAGCCCCTTCGATAAACTTCTCTCTCTGTGCATCGAGTTCGGATTTAATCTTCTTACCGATTGCCTTACGTAGAATGTCTGCCTCTCCCAATGAGTATCCCGCGAACGCCCGTGCGATTTGCAGGATTTGCTCCTGATAAATACCAATACCGTACGTGGGTTCCAAAATTGGCTTAAGGTCGTCGTGAATGTACTTCACCTCTTCTCGCCCATGCTTTCTTTTGATGTAACTCGGGATCCACTCCATTGGTCCCGGGCGGTACAAAGAAACCATAGCAACGATGTCACTAAATTCAGTCGGCTTTAACTGCTTGAGGTAGCGTCGCATTCCGCCGGATTCCAACTGGAACACTCCGGTTGTGTCTCCGCGCTGCAATAATTTGAACGTTTCTTTGTCATCCAGTGGAATCTTTGTGATATCTATTCCTTCATCTTTGGTTCGCTCGATGATTTCGAGTGTTGTTTGGATAACGGTGAGGTTCATCAGTCCCAAGAAATCCATCTTAAGGAGCCCGAGGGCTTCCAGTGGTTTTGCAGAAGACTGTGTGATGATTGTTGTGTCGTCTTTGGGTGCGCGCTGCAGGCTGGTGTAGTGCACGGTGGGTTCTTCTGTGATGATAACTCCGCAGGCGTGCACTGAAACGTGACGGGCTTTCCCTTCGAGCTTTAGCGCCGTATCAATAATCTTCTTGTAGGTTTCATTGCTGTCATACGCACTTTTGAGCTCCGGTGTTTCCAGTGCTTCATCCAGCGTTGTCCCGGGGCGGTCGGGGATGAGTTTTGCCAGTGAATTCATTTCTAAAAATGGTACGCCGTACGCGCGGCCCACATCTTTTACCGCAGCGCGGGCTGCCAAAGTTCCAAAAGTGCAGATTTGCACTACACGATCTTGGCCATATTTTTCTCGTACGTAATCGAGTACTTCGTCACGTCTGTTATCTGCAAAGTCGATATCCACATCAGGCATAGAGATACGTTCCGGATTCAAAAATCTCTCGAACAGTAGCCCATGTTCTAAGGGATCGAGTTCTGTGATGCCAAGGCAGTAACTTACCAAAGATCCTGCGGCAGATCCGCGTCCCGGGCCTACGGTGATGCCACGGTTTTTGGCTTCGTTTACAAAATCTGCGACAATCAAGAAGTATCCGGAGAATCCCATTTTTTCAATGATCCCCAATTCATAGTTCATACGCTCTGCATGCTCGGCAGTTGCTTCTGGATATTTTTTTGCAAATCCTTTCTCGCAAGTGTCGCGCAGGTATTGCGTTTCAGATTTTTTGTTTGGCGTTGGAAACTTTGGAATGTGATAGGTTCCAAAGTCGAGCTCTATTGCACAGCGGTCGGCGATCACTTTTGTATTTTCGAGGGCTTCGGGTGCGTGGGAAAATATTTTTTTCATCTCTTCGAATGGCCGCATAGAAAAATCACTGTCACGCATAGAAAATCTACTTGGGTCGTCGACATGTGCGTTCTTTTGTATGCAGAGCAGTACATCATGTGCTTCTGCATCGCCTGGATTGCAGTAATGGCTGTTGCATGTGGAAACTACTGGCACGTTTAACTCTTTACCCCAGTGTATAAGTTGCTGGTTTATCTCGCTCTGTCCTGTGACATTTGGGAGTTCCATCAGTTCGAAGTAGAGGTTTTCTTTGCCAAAGAACTCGTGATACTTGTCTACGAGCTCTTTGATGCGCTGCCCGTCTTCTGCGAGTGCTGCTTGGGGGATCGTTCCTCCTATTGGACCCGTAAGTGCTATCAGCCCTTTGCCGTGCTCTTTAAGAAGCTCGTCATCAATGCGGGGTTTGTAATACATTCCTTCGAGCGCCGCCTTTGTTGCGAGTTGCAGAAGGTTTTCATAGCCCTCTTGCGTCTGTGCAAAGAGTGCTATGGGATAGCGCTTTGTATCAATGCCGCTTTCTTTGTCGTGTCTCGTGCGCACTGCGCAATAGGTTTCGAGTCCCAAGATTGGCTTTACGCCATGCTTTTGCGCTGCTTGGTAAAATTCTATCAGTCCGTATGTAGA
>DJKT01000065.1:3930-4624 GCA_002436205.1 Candidatus Peribacter sp. UBA6535 | reverse complement strand
AACAAAGCGATGCTCAATATCACTCCACTTGTAGAGGTAAAGCCAAAGCGCGTAGGAGGATCTGTCTACCAGGTACCAACCGAAGTAAATCCAAAACGCCAGCAAGCACTTGCTATTCGCTGGATTATTGGCGCAGCAAGGGATAGAAAGGGTATGCCGATGGCTCAGCGCCTTGCGATGGAGCTTTTGGATGCATCGACAGATCAAGGAGCCGCATTTAAGAAGAAACAGGATGTTATACGGCAGGCACAGGCAAATAAGGCCTTTGCGCACTTGGCGCGGTAATATTGCACATATACAATAAATATTGTATAATATTCATATATGCCAAAGACGAACTCCTCAGGAGAGGCTTTATCTAGAGGTGCCGAAAACCTTTTCGGAAAGCCTTTTCAAGTAGCTGGAAATGCGTTGGTGGACATCTTTACGTTCAAAAACCCATTCAATCGCATTAAACAGGGCACTCGTGAAGGTTTGGGAGAAGTCCTCGCTACTCCTGGAAGAATCTTCTGGCACTCAGGAGTAGAGAGAATTGGCAGATGGACAAAGAATGCCGCAATGGCGGTACTGGAAACACCAATACCTGTGGGAAAAAGATAGGAGAGAAGAATCGTTCATGTGTATTGCATTTGAAGGGCATATTCCGTAGAGTAGACCGGAATTTTTCGCGGAATCTTATTTCCGCATTTGCTTT
>DJKT01000065.1:0-3539 GCA_002436205.1 Candidatus Peribacter sp. UBA6535 | reverse complement strand
GATGCCGGTAAAACAACCACGACAGAACGTGTACTCTTTTACACAGGAGTAAGTTACAAAATTGGTGAGGTGCATGAAGGAGAAGCAACTATGGACTGGATGGAACAAGAGCAAGAGCGTGGTATCACGATTACCTCAGCTGCAACGCAGTGTCACTGGAAAGCGGCGAATGCAGAGGGACAAGAAATCGACTGCACTATTAACATTATCGACACCCCAGGACACGTAGACTTTACTGCAGAGGTAGAACGAAGTCTTCGTGTACTCGACGGAGGAGTTGCGGTGTTTGATGGATCTCAGGGTGTGGAGCCACAGTCAGAAACTGTATGGCGTCAGGCAGATAAGTACGATGTTCCCCGTATCGCATTCATCAACAAAATGGACAAGACCGGTGGAGACTTTGCGATGTCACTTGGTTCTATTCACGATCGTCTCAGTACAGATGCTGTTGCGATTCAGTTACCCATTGGTGCTGAGAGCGATCTTACTGGTGTTGTTGATCTTGTAAAAAAGAAGGCCTACACATTCTCCGGGCAACACGGAGAGAAGATGGATGAGATTGATATTCCCGCTGATATGGAAAGTGATGTCAACGAGTACCGTGCAACGCTTATGGAGAAAGTGGCAGAGTGCGATGAGAACTTGCTGGATGCATACCTCGAAAACGGAGCACTGACTGATGAGCAGCTCGTTCAGGGTATCCGAACAGGAACAACATCAGGAAAGATCTACCCGGTACTCTGTGGAAGCTCTTTGAAAAACGTCGGTGTGCAGCTGATGCTTGATGCTGTTGTTGCCTATCTTCCTTCTCCTCTGGATATTCCACCTGCAACAGGAACAAATCCAGATGATGACAGTGAGGTGCAGCGCAAATCCAGTAATGACGAACCACTCTCTGCACTCGCATTCAAAATTGCTACAGACCCCTACGTTGGTAAGCTCACATTCATTCGTGTGTATTCTGGTGTACTTAAGTCCGGAAGTAGTGTGGCCAACGCCTCCAGAGATAAAAAAGAACGCATTGGTCGAATTGTAAAAATGCATGCAAACTCCCGTGAGGAAATCCAAGAGGTAGAAGCCGGAGATATTGCTGCAGTTATAGGACTAAAAGATACGCGTACAGGAGATACACTCTGTGACGAAGGTTCTCCTATTCAGTTGGAGAACATCACCTTTGCAGATCCGGTGATCTCTATCGCTGTAGAACCAAAGACCAAGGCAGAC
Source organism: Candidatus Peribacter sp. UBA6535 (assembly GCA_002436205.1). Taxonomy (GTDB): domain Bacteria; phylum Patescibacteriota; class Gracilibacteria; order Peribacterales; family Peribacteraceae; genus UBA2170. The sequence goes on along the minus strand of DJKT01000065.1, from coordinate 2,315 downwards.
CAGGAGAAGATGGGTATTGCTTTGCAGAAACTTTCAGAAGAAGACCCAACATTCCGTGTAAAGTCCGATGAAGAAACCGGTCAGGTGATAATCTCCGGAATGGGAGAGCTGCACCTTGATATTATCGTCGATCGTATGAAGCGTGAGTTTAAAGTAGAAACAAACGTAGGTCAGCCACAGGTTGCCTACCGAGAGACGATTCAGGAAGAAGTGGATCACGAAGAGAAGTACAGTAAGCAAACAGGTGGACGTGGACAGTTTGGTCACGTGCTCTTCAAGCTTATTCCACAGGAGCCTGGTAAAGGATACGAGTTCGAAAGTACAGTTGTGGGTGGACGTATTCCAAAGGAATTTATTAATCCATGTGATAAGGGATTCCAAGAGGCAATGAGTCGCGGTATCCTCGCGGGTTACCCGGTTGTCGATGTAAAGATTAACCTCTACGACGGTAGTTACCATGATGTGGACTCTTCTGAGATGTCATTTAAGACTGTGTCTGCGGTTGGATTCCGAGAAGCTGCAAAGAAAGCAAAGCCGGTTATCTTAGAACCTATTATGAAAGTAGAAGTCGTAACTCCAGAGGAGTTTCTTGGTGATGTGATGGGAGACTTAAGTTCACGTCGTGGAATGATCAAAGAACAAAGCGACAGAGGAACAGCGAAGGTTATCCTTGCAGATGTGCCACTTGCTTCCATGTTTGGATACGCTACGGAGGTGCGCTCTATGACGCAGGGTCGTGCCAACTACAGTATGGAATTTGGTCACTATGATAAGGTCCCAGGAAACGTAGCAGAGGAGATTGTGAAAAAGCGTGGAGGAGGAGGGGAATAGGGGTAATTGACAGTATGCTATTAATGTTGTAAAGTAAAGAATAGGTGACACGGAGACCATTGTGGTCACGTCACTATGTTCTTTCTGTCCAAGGAAGGAGAACGTAATCCCAAGAATGGGAGAAGCATGATGCGTCGATGTATCGTTTCTATTGCTGCGTGTATGTTGGTGGGATGGGCTTCAGGTAGATTTGCGTACGAGACTACAATTGGTCCGTATAAAGAATTTCGTGAAGTACTTATCCTGCTGTTTCTCGGAATTGGTGGAACTGCCATCCTTGCATGTCTCGCTTGTTCACTCTTGCGAGGCAGAAGCGCAGGGGATACTGCAGGGTTTCCGCCTTGCCTTGGCATACCAGTTGCGTTGGTAGTACATTGGATTGTCTATCGACCAACTAAAGAGATGTGGACCGAAGCGGCCTATCTCGTCACTGTTTTTGGAGACTTCCTACGCACAACCTTATGATGATAGGCGACGGATTGCCTTCAAAAGGATAGATTGAATAGCCCGGCCACCGTTGGTGTGCCGGGTTTGTTTTATTGTAACAACACGTTGTAACAACGCATGGTTTGGTATACACTCCCTTCGATATGGGTAAACGACGTTTTACAGAACTCGGTTGGCGCAAAGATCCATGGTTTCGTGCACTATGTGCAGCCATTGCATCATGTAAGACAGAAGAAGAGATTGGCGATTTTCTGCGTGATCTCGGTAGCCTTTCGGAGCTTCAGTCGTGGAGTGAGCGCTTAGAGGTAGCAAAACTCCTCAGTCAGGGTTTGACGTATAGGGATGTAGCGAAACATACAGGAGCAAGTACTACTACAGTGACGCGTGTTGCCAAATCTATCGAAAATGGAACAGGTGCGTATAGAAAGTATCTCATCGGGCTCCAAAAGAAAGAGGCAATCAAGAAGTTTGAAACACCGGAAGAAGTAAAGCCGGGGAAAGGTGGGGAGGCGTTGAGGAAGTATTTGTAGGTAATTTTCAATCTCTGGTCTATTTAATGAGCAATTTTAGTATAATTATATGAATTAACGTATTAATACATTGACAGTATACTATTACGTATGTAGAGTAGTCGTGAAATGCCCAAGAAGAGTTTCACCGAAGGCAACTGGAAGCGAAACCCCTGGTTTCGAGCCCTCTGCAAAGCCCTCCTCTCCTGTAAGAGCGAGCAGGAGATGGCAGGCTTTCTGCGTGATATTGCAACACTGAGCGAGCTCAAGTCCCTTTCTGAAAGGCTGGAGATGGCAAAGCAACTTGCTGCTGGTCGTCCGCAGCGAGATGTTGCTGAATCTATTGATGCAAGCACAACGACTGTTGCTCGAGTATCACTCTTTCTTAAGAGCGGTACTGGCTATAAAAATGCACTAAACGCTCTACATCATCATCTGCCTTCCCGTAGGAAGAAGATGGCATCGATGGTGTAGATTCTAAGGAATACATCGAGATCATCTCCTCCCTACGGAGGGGATTTTTTATTT
>DJKT01000040.1:32310-32582 GCA_002436205.1 Candidatus Peribacter sp. UBA6535 | reverse complement strand
AGTTCCTGCGGGATGATTTTGTACGGTCTTCCGGAGGCCTCACAGATAAGGACTTGATCGCAGATAGTATCGTCGACGTCAGAAATAGCATCAGCAATTTTTGCTTCTGGGCCAAGGTATGCGTCCTCTTCCTTTTCATCAGTCCAGTTCCAACCATGTATTAAGACGTCATCCTTTGTAAGTGGCATATATTCCTGCGCGACAGTTTCGTTGTACCCAAAAGGGGAGAGGTCTATAGGGAAAAACTGCCCCCATTCTCCTGTAGTCTTCAT
>DJKT01000040.1:0-31983 GCA_002436205.1 Candidatus Peribacter sp. UBA6535 | reverse complement strand
TTAATGTTGTTTCCGGAGCAGTCCTCACAGTTTAAGTTATACATGTCACGGTAGATTCCATTTTCTATACGCATCTTCTTCCAAATTTGGGTAACATTTTGTACACCGGAGTAACTATCGATCTTTAGCTCAGCAACCTTCTTCTCGTATTCTTCCTTCGTATGCTCTTTGTTGAGGATGTAATATTCTTTGTTGCGCAAGTTAATACTGAGAAGACAGTTCTTGCAGCCCTTGAGGTCAAAGCAAAACGCACAGTCACTACAGTTATCGAGGTACATTGAATTTCGGCATGCGTAACAGTTGTAGCACTGAATGGATTCGTAACAGAGCTCCGAAGTGTACACAAACGTGCAGTCTAAGCAGTTTGTGCTGTATTTGGTAAACAGATTAAAGTGACAGTCCTCATTACCTTCACCGGCAATATCAAGATAACAGTTCTTATCATCACCACAGTAGTTACAGTACTCACTGTTTTCACAGTTGACGAGATCCAGACTCCTGCGAGGGACAGCGTGCATCAATTCTTGCCACTGATCAAAGAACGGGCGATTGAAATCATACTCCCTTGCATAGTCTTCCGGGTCCCATTTATCACTCCACCATTCCTGACTGTGATACACCGGAAATGGAGTACCCTCGGGGTAAATTGAAATCATCTGCTGACCCGTAAGGGATGACTTGCGATGATAGAACGTCCTATCATTTCTCCAACTCATTCTGCGCTGTACACGACAATCTGGGCAGTGCAGCGGCTCTGGTAGATTTGGTGTGAATCCTGAATAAAACTCCAGATCACTATCAGTGACTTCAAACTGTGCCGAACATTGAGTGCAGGTTTTGTTCATAGGTTCCAAAGAGAAACAGAACTGAATTCTAACCTAAGGCAAGAGCAAAAGTAGTTATGAGTGCTAATGGAACTTCTGCGAATATTGTTTGTGAACTTATCCAACTGTATTATCAGAGTCTCAATGAAAAATGACCAAAGTAGTAGCGGGCAAGAAGTTACCTTACAAGTGGTGATGAGCCATATGCAACATGGTTTTCGTAGTGTTAATAAGCGATTTGACGCAATGGAACTTAAACTAGATACACTAGAAAAGAAAATGGATGTTGGTTTTGCAGACCTTAATGATCGTATACGCTGGATGGAATCCCACGATCTTCCTAAGCGTGTATCTCGATTAGAAGACAAAGTATTTGCCGGTGTAGATACGTAGGATTGCATTAGATAAGGCTATCTTGATAACACGGCTCACAGTATATCTTTTCTGGTCTATCCGGTGCATAACTTGTTCGAATCTCAACGTTGCACTTATCACATGTTCGGTCGTAAAGTTTTCTCTTGTTACGCATGGCAAGGTGCTTGCGATACCTTGTAAAGAAACTCAAACGAGGCAGCGGTACGTGAAGCTGTTTATGAAATGCTAATTCCTGAGGGATGATTTTATATTGCTTCGCTGAGTCTTTGCATGTGAGGATCTTGTTGCATATCTCATCAGTAACGTCATCGATGCTGTCAGGAAGATCTACCTCTGGCCCCATGTACTGGTCTTTCTTATCTACTTCATCAAACCAACGCCACCCCTTTGCCTCTACTTCTTTCTTCGTTAGTGGGAAGTAATCTTGAGCAAGGGTTTCATTGTAGGCAAATGTAGCAGTTGTAGTAGGGAAGAATTCACCCCATTCCCCCGTGGTTCGCATGTGCTCAATAATACGTGGAACGAGTTCTTCGTATTGCTCTTTGGTGTATTGCTTATTAAAGATGCAGTACTCCTTGCGGCGCACTCCAACACATCCGAAACAATTGCTGGAATGATGACAGAGCGTGCAGTAAATCATCTCGCTCATATTCGCGAGGGTATGGTTACAGAAACAACAACGCTGAATGTCGTAACCGGCAACAGAGCACTCATACAGCATTTCACCTTCCCCACACTCATGAATATCCATGCAGGTTTTTAGGGGCATAAATCCCTGATAGACGTGACGACAATCCCAGAGGTCTTCTGAGTCAAAACAGTTGTAGGCATTCTTGCAGTTTACAAGGTAGTCACCGATAACATCCTCGTTCTGTACGCCGTGCATGTATTTCTGTGGAAATTCTAGTTTCAGTTTATCAAAGCGCTCTCTGGCAGACTCAACTGCACTGTGGCTTCCAAGCATAGAGCGGAACTTCTCAAATTCTTCTTTGGATACGGGCTTGTTCTCTACGTGGTATTCTTTGTTTTTGAGATTACTGCACATCAAACAATTTTTACAACCAGTACAGTTTTTAAGAAACATCGACTCTGCACAGTTATCACAGTCTTGCAGGTATGCAGATCCGTAACACTTTACACAGTCGATACATTCGTAGCAGAGTTCGGACTTTCGTGAGCGAAAGCATCCGGTACAACTGACGCATTGATTAAGGCTGTAACTATAGTAACAGTCTCGGTTTTCATCAGAGTCAAATATCAAATAACAGTCTTTGTTCTTACCGGCATAGTTGGTGTAGTCACAGTTTTCGTCAAACTCATATCCAGTCATAAGACATGGGCGCGGTACTGCTTCGACGAGCTCCTTCCATTGGTCAAAGAAGTTTCTGGAAAAATCAAAGTCTCTTCCATATTCAAGAGGATCCCATTTGTCACTGTACCAATCTTCCTGGTCATAGATTTTGTACGGAGCAGAAGGATGCGTGTTCGAAATGATTTGTGCACCGCTTAGATCACACTTTCTCTCATAGAGATTTACGTGGTTTACGTGAGTGTGTCTGCGCTGAAGGCGACAGTCAGGACACAGTGTCGGTGGTGGAAGTTCCATCTTTTTTCCATCAATAATAGGACTGAGTTGGTCGAGCATTTCGAGGTCTCCTTCGAGAATCTCGAGTGGTGCCGAACATTGTGTGCAAGTATTGCTCATATTAATGGGGGTTAACTAGTAATTTTCCAACGAAGGTATCCACGGGTGTGCATAACGACAATAATCACTTGGGCAAGCATATCAGGAATGCTTCTTGTAAGAATCCCAAAAATAAACCAGCCAATACAACTACCGATTCCGATAACAAAACCAAATCGGTGCTGGTTCCCGAGCAGGTATATAGAGATGCACATAAGTGTCATCCCGACCCAGTCGGAGCCGTAGTAGTTGCCGATAATGTGGCTGAAGATTTCCATTTGCGTAGGCACTACAATCACATAACACGTAGCATATGTCCAACAGAGAATGTAAATATGGCCTAAGTAGCCCATTTACAGGCAAATTTGACTATAAATAGTGTAGAAATATTTCTACAACAGTGCTATACTAGTAAGGTAGATTTACCAAAATGACCCTGGTGCCATGAAGACAGAATTGCTAAAACTTGGTCTAACAGAAGATGAGATCACCGTATATCTCGCCTGTCTTGAGATAAATGGAGGTCCCGTTTCGGTTATTGCGCGAAAGGCAGGGGTCCAGCGTGTTGGGTGTTATCACACCATCGAAAAGCTCCTTAAGAAGAAATTGCTGAGTCAGTACAATAAAAATGGTGTGAAGTGTTTTGCACCGGAGGCTCCGGAGAAACTTGAAGAGATTGCAATGGAAAAAGTGAATCTTGCCAAGTCGCTTTTACCTCAGCTAAAAAGCCTCGCCTCAACGTCTGGCTTTCGCCCGCGAATTCGATTTTACGAAGGGATCGATGGCATCGAACGAGTGTTTAATGAATCGCTCTCCGCTGAGGGGGAAATACTCGGATACACAAATCTAAAGCAAGTGATTGATCAGATCCCCGTCTTCTTTAAAGACTACACAAATAAGAGACTGAAGAAAGGAATCAAGTCCAGATACCTCTCTCCAAATACGGTGGAGAGTGTCCACGCCATTGACCCGTTCTTGCCAAAGGATTTTGACCCGAACCTCATAGAAATTCTTTTAGTGAACAAAGACCAGTTTCCCTTCGAGAATGACATTCTTATCTTTGGAAACTCTGTTGGGATTGTTTCGCTCAACCCCGATGAACGGCTTGGATTGATCGTCGAAAGTCCAACACTATCACAGACGATGAAAGCAGTGTTCGATCTCGCGTGGCTTGGAGCCACGGCATTTGTTGCAAAATAATAGGGCTACCGAAATAAAAAGTGGTACTCCGCATTGGATGAACTTAGAACCGTAGAGCCAGTGGCAGCATAGCATATCAGGTTTCGCAGACGGCTTATTTTCCCTATAAATCAGCCAATATATGCAATGTAGGTGGCTAGAGAAAAAGAATTGTTAATCAGCGACCCAAACGCAAATACCCTGACGTGTTTCTCTAGGGTGGTCGTGGGGTTTCTGGGAGGGGGGTGCGGTGCGTGTTCGCAAAAAAATTTTAAAACTATTTTTTTGGAGTCATTACTCTTGATCACAATCCAGTGGCTGGAGCTTCTACTGTAGAAGTTTTTCTCTTTTGAAAATCAGGAGGTGTTATTCCCTTTACTACATAACTCAAATAAATAAATGGCGTGTCCAACAAAGCGACAAACATCTTTACAAGCCAACTGACTAGAATAAGCTCTGTTAGAACATTGAAGGGGACTGTCCCACCAAATGCAATGGGGAAGAATATGAGGTTATCCAGAAATTGAGAGATGGCTGTACTTCCCATGTTTCGTAGCCATAGCAATCTCTTTTCTGTTCGTTCACCAATGCGGTGAAATAGCCAAATATCAAAATTCTGTGCTATGAGATACGCAGTAAAGCTGGCAATGGCAATACGAGGCACCGCAGAAAATAGCGTATTCATTGCAGATGACATCGTTGCTGTTTCAGTTGTTGGTACAAAAAGAAGTGCAAGCTGCCCCATAATCGTAAATGTTGCCAGTGCAAGAAAGCCCATCCACACCGATTGATACCCAACCTTTTTACCGTGATGTTCTGTGAGAATATCTGTGGCAATAAAAATAGCAGCGTAGAATACGGCAACAATTGTTGAGGAGTATCCGAAGACATTAACAATTTTGGAAGCAAATGTGCTAACGAGGATGATATTGGCAATGATCGTTGCAATAACCCACTCTTTACCAAATTTCCAAGCTAGCAGGACGATACATAGATCGAGGAGGGTTACTGCCACAAAAAGTGTTTCGTTGTTCATGGGTTCAGTATACAGATTGTAGGTAGCACTCTTCACAATATACGATTTCAGGTCTTTCTGGATTGTATGTGGTTTGAATTTCTCTATTACATTTGGCGCAGGTGCGTTGCCACATCTTAAATGGATTTATCTGCCTTAGTCTGCTGTTATGTCGAGAGTTAAAGCAATAACGTGGAATGGGAAGATTCATCTTTTTATAGAACTCAAGTTCTTGAGCAGTAATCTTAAAAAATTCTGTACAGTTATGTTCTGCCGCCTTTTGTGGATTATCGTCATAAGCCTTACAACGTATTGTTTTTTTAAGAAAGCTCTCATCTACATTCTCAATCGCATCTGGCAGCTCTTGCCAATGTATCGCATCTTGTGGGGCTCTTTCTTCTCTCTTGTACCATCCGTATTGACGGTTAACACACTCTGATTCAGTCAGAGGGCAATAGTCTTGAGCAATTGTTTGGTTATAGTGAAATGGACTGAGTTCTATCGGAAAAAATTCTCCATAGCCGTATGCAACACCATTTCTGTCTTTGTATGGAACCTGCATCATTTGCTCTTTAATTTTTGGAACCATCTCTTCATATTCTTCTTTAGAGTATTGCTTATTGAGTATGCAGTGTTCTTTGTGTCGTAATCCAATGCAACCAAACAGCTTGGAGGAATAATGACAACCAATGCAATACTCTAAATCTGAGGCACCGTAATTCCAGAGCGAGAACTTTACGTTGTGTATACCAAGTCCACACCACGCAGCTTCATACACAAGGTCTGCGCCAACACCGAACATTGTGTAGTCATAGGCATCATGTGTGCCAGATGAGAGATACTGGAGAAGATGTGAAAATTTGCACTTTTCAGCATTCTTCACAATGAAGGATTCCTGCACGTCTTTTGAAATGTAGATATAGTCACCCTGCACATTCTCATTGTTCCTACCGTGTACATACTTGTACGGTGCATTCAGAAAGAACTCCTTTGCAGCTTCTTGTAACTTTTGAAGCTGACTCCATGACCCAGTGTGCATCTCTGACATTTTTTGCTCATATTCCTCTTTTGTGTATGGTTTGTTGTATATGTGATATGTTTTCTGGTGCAAACCAACACATCCAAAACAATGCTTGCAACTCACACAGTCCTTGCAAAAGAGCAAATTGCTAGAATTCTCACAATCTTCACAATACATACACTCATAGCATGTGTTGAGATTGATAGATTGGTAGCATAATTCACTGGTGTTACTAAACATGGTATCGAGGCAGTCTTTGCACTCTTCAATGTAAAAACCATACATACAATCCTCGCAATTATCTGCATTGGTAACGAGGTAGCAGTTTTTTAGTCCTGCTGCTGCATTGCAAAAATCACTGTTTTCAAATGTCGAATATGCTCTTTGTAAGTGCGGTAAAGGTGTTACTTTCAGTAAAGCATGAAACTGACTAAAGAAGGGAGTTTGAAAATCATAATCTTTTCCATACGAAAAAATATCATATGTATCTGCCCACCACTTCTCATCTGCAACAATGTTCAAGTCTAGATCTTGTGAATACATAGACATTCGCACTTTTCCACCTTCGCCTATTTTTCTTGGGAAAAAGTTTCGAACATTTATAAAGCTGCACCTTCTTTGGAAGCGACAATCTGGACAAAAGGTGGGAGGGGGAACCTGTGCTCTTGTGTAGAAGTCAAGATCATCATTTGTAATCTCAAACTCGTTGCCACAACTGGTACACGTCTTTTGCATCAATACACTTCGGAAAGATAGCACTCTTCGCAATGGACCGCTTCGGATCTGCTGGGAGCGTAGGTAGTGAGAATAGATTTACCACATTTACCGCATATTCTATTAAACAACTTCTGTGGATTGCGTCTTGCAAGACGTGCCAAATTTCTACAATCAGGACAGGCGTGTGGGAGTGGAATACCCATATCTTTGTAAAACTGAAATTCCTGTGCAACAACACGGAAGTTTCTTGAGCAGGATTCACATCGAAATACTTCCTGTACTACAGAATCAGAAAGGTTGTTGATAGATGCTTCTATACTTTCCCATGCCACCGTTTCTTGACCAGTTGTGTATGGAAGATCGTCACGCCACTTCCATCCCTTTGCAAGTACTTCCTCTTTAGTGAGAGGATAAAACTCTGCTGCATTCGTTTCGTTGTACGCATAGGGCGACTCTTCCACTGCGAAAAATTCTACAAACTCTCCATCAGATTGCATTCGTTCAATGGCTGCTGTAGCAACTCGTTCATATTCTTCTTCCGAATACTGTGTATTGAGTACGCAGTATTTATTCTTTCTTAAAGAAATACATCCCAAAAGAGATTCGCACGAGAAGCAGTTTTCACTGTAGAGAACATTTCGTGATTGATTTGAATAAATTGCACAGATATTCCCATAACCATTATCGACGGTAATACATTCAAGACACCACTGAGGATTACCACTTTGCGTTTGATCGTAGCTCCAAACTGGCCCATCTGAACGTTCAATCCACTTTGAGTGTTCTGAATTTGTACAGACATAACCGAGTACATCTCGACAGTGAAACAGGTGATCTCCTACTGAATCTTCGCAATTTTGAAGATTCATATGTTTGCTTGGAAACTGTGCTATGAATTTTTCATATTGCTCACGTAATCGTTCTACACCTGCATGTGTATCCAGTGCATATGCTTCCAGTGCTTTCTTGTAATCATTCTTAGAGTAGGGCTTATTGAAGATGTTATGTTTCTTCTGACGAAGGCCAAAACATGCAATGCAATCCGCACAACCTCGTAGATCAAAACCAAAAATACAATCGCTACAATTTTCCGAGTTCTGCATGTATCTGCATCGGTAGAGCTTCTGTGAATCAACACTGTCATAGACGAGTTCAGAGCCAAGTTTTACCCCTTCACAATCAACACAGAACTTGGATTGATCACAGATACGACAGTAGTAACAATTTTCTACCTTCCACATTCCAGAGCACATGTAGCAGTTCTTTGCGAATGGAACATCAATGGTGTATTCGCAATTCTCACTAGTGATGCCGTTTTCATTGACCATTGCTCGCTGTGGCACTTGTTGATACAACTCATAAAATTGCTGTAAAAAAGAACGTGAGGGATCAAATTCTTGTCCAAATCTCAAAGGATTCCACTGATCACTCCAATAACAAGGGTTGCAGTAGACGGGGTATGAATGATCTGGTGCGTGGATAGATATCATTTCCCTTTTGCACAAATCACAACTTCGTTTATAAAACGTGCGTTCGTTTCTCCAAGAAAGCCTTCTTTGCCTACGACACTCAGGACAGAATTGAGGAGGAGAGATACTCATTTTTTTATCTCCAATCTTTGGTGAGGCCTTGTCATAGAACGCCAAATCATCATCCGTAATCTCAAACTCATTGCCACAACTGGTACACATCTTCTGCATCAATATACTTCGGAAAGATAACATTCCTCACAATACACCGTTTCAGGTCGATCAGGAGCGTAGGTTGTTTGAATGTTCTTATTGCACTTAGCACACTGGCGATTCCAGAATTGTCGTGGATTTCTAAGGCGAAAACGGTCTGAGTGACGTTGATCAGGACTACGATGTGGAATTGGCAAGCGCTGATCTCGATAGAATTTCAATTCTTGTGATGTGATTCTAAATGGTTTGGCTGTCACTTCGCACTTCACAGCCCAATTCAGAATATCATCAGGAATGTCGTCAATAGAATTAGGTAGTGCGGAACTTTCAATAATTTTTGTAACATCTGGTGGTTGATCAGGGGCATCATCCCACTTCCATCCTTTTGAGATTACTGCATCTTTTTCCATTGGATAGTACATCTGAGCAGTCGTCTTGTTGTAACCGAATGGAGAAAAGGAGATAGGAAACAGTTCACCCCATTCACCTGTCTCTCGCATATGCTCGATGATTCTGGGAACTAGTGTTTCATATTCTTCTTTTGTGTATTGCTTGTTCAAAATGCAGTACTGCTTGTGATGCATGTTGAAGCAGCCAAAACAATTCTTCGAACTCTGAATAAACCAACAATAGAGCAAATCGCTGCAACTGATGTGTGCATTGTGACAGAACAGAACGTGATAGCAGTCGTTTCCTGCAATAGAGCATTCGCATGACTCTCGTAGATTGAGTCCATACTGGTAGATGTCATAAACGTTCTTCGCTCCTGTAACAACTTGATATAGGTATTTTCCTCCTTCCACATCTTCGCAATCAAAACTAGCATGTGTGTCTTTGCAGTTCTGTAAATAGTCTCCTGAACAGTTTTCTAAATTGTGGCCGTGATATTCTTTAAATACATGCCCCTTCTCGAATTCACTTCGTTTCTCTTTGTACTGTTGATATTGCTTGTACGAACCTAAATCAATTTCTGTCATTTTCTTGTCATATTCTTCCTTGGTGAGTTGTTTGTTTTCAAAACAGAATTCCTTTTCTCGCAGACCTGAACAGAGAAAACAGTGCTTACAACCAACGCAATCTCTTAAAAACGCTGATGAACTACAATTCACACAATCTTGACAGCCCTTCAAGCCATAGCAACTATGGACATCTACACAGTCATAACAAAGCTCACAACTCAAATTGTAGAAACCATCCACACATGATGTGTTCTTTTTGAAGCCATACCCGTACATGCAATCTTCACAAAAATCGGCATGCATGATCAGATAGCAGTTCTTTGCAAATCCTGCATAGTGTATGTATTCAGAGTTCACGTTCGTGCCTTCGCTCAATAGATTTTGTGCTGGAACGTCCTGCCACAATTCTTTGAATTGCTCGAACATTGGACGTGAAAAATCAATCTCTCTTCCATAATCACATGGATTCCACTGATCACCGTGCCAACACTCACGACAGTAGATTACCTTGTTGTTGTGTGGCGGGTGTTCAGTCAGTGTTCTTTTCTTGCATAGTCCACAATCAGTCATATAGAAATGACGCTCGTTACAGAGCGCTAGACGGCGTTGCTGGCGACAATCAGGACAATGTGTGGGTGCTGGAATGCTGTATTTCTGGCTATCAAATATAGGTGCAATGCTGTCGTAGTATCGTAAATCATCATTTGGAACATCAAACTGCTTATTACACTGTTTACAAGTTTTCTCCATAAATCGTTCTTAGTAAGAATGTGTTGTATACTATACCCATGAACACAGCCGTGAAAAGAAACAAAGGCGGAAGACCTACAGCGATCAACTCTGCTGTAGTCCAAAAACTACTCGAAGCATTCCAACTGGATCTACCTGTAGCTGAGGCCTGTAAATACGCAGGGATTGCAAAACAGACGTACTACAATCACTGCAAAAATAAGGAGTTTTTGGACAAAATGGAGAGGGCAAAAATGGAAGCCACACTCAAGGCACGAAAAACTGTTATAGAGAAAATGGAAGACGATGGTGGGCTTGCTCTGAAGTATTTAGAACGGAAACGAAAAGAGGAATTTTCACCGAGAATCGAACAGAATGTAGAAGTAAATTCAATTCTTGCTCTGGTGAAGGCACAGGAAGAATCAGAGACTGTGAATTGGGATGACACACAGAGCCATTTAAAAGCTCTGGCTGAGAAGCATTAAAGCAGTTGCTGAATAATCTCGTCTTTGTATATCTGAAAGAGCATTTGCCTAATCATGAAGTAGATAAAAACAGATGCCCAGAAGACCCATTGCCACTTCTTGAAATCAGATTTAGTGAGTTTCGGCAGTAACCATAGAGTAATGACACCGATCAGTGCGCAAATGATGAGGCTTTCTAGCATAGTAAAAAAGGAAATTAGTTATTGAGAGGAAGAGGATTTGGTCTTGTATAGACCAGTGCCTACTCCAGCTATCCCTAGAAAGACAGAGATGACTAAAATTAGTGGCCAGTATTGATATTGATCCTTATCCAAGGGATTAATGATAGAGACTGCAACAGCCCAACCAACACCTATACCCCATAAAACAGCCATTGCTATACCAGTTTCTTTCTTATGATGTGGTGCAATGTTTGCTCCCACAATTACTAAAATAAGAGGTGTAAAGAACGCAACTATCCATCTTTCTAAAATTGGCCACGGAATAGCTAATCCTGTTTTTCCGTTTATATTCATGAAGCTATCATCTCTGGCATTCCCAAAGTAATGAATGAACATTACAGTCCAATGAATAGGGAAAGAAGCGAGCAATGCACACAACAATGCAGTAGGTAGCACCGCCACCCAACGACAACCTGTACGGAATCGGCTATTTGATAAGAGTGAGGGCATGATGGTAGACAGTGAGAAGAACAATGGAATGCCCACACCCAAGAAGGGACGTTCAGCACTCAGGCCACACGTCGATCGGAGGTTTCCCTTTTCACAACGGTTCTGAGGCGAACGCCCCTTTCTGTTGTGATTAGGGAATAAAAAGATACCGATAACGTGTGGCAGGGAAATACTACCAGAGTAGCTTCAACTGAAACACTTTTTATCCCCTGTAATCTGGAACCAAAATTCTGATTTTATCTCTGGAATTCGATATTCTTCTGTTGTCAGCTTCCCACGAATATGCAAGAACTAAAATACGAGTACATAAATCGGATGAGCGAAGAGGAGATCTGGGAGTTACAAGCAAATCTGTTGGATTTGCTAGAAAACATGTTTAAGAGTTTATATGTAGATCTGACGCTACAACATTCTCATCTGACAAATAGGATCATTCAAATTATTAGGAAAGCTCTAGGTATATGCGAAGAGGTTCTTTTCTTCTCTGACGAGACGGATAGTGAAACACAAAGTATTGCTGTGCAATTTCAGGATTGTGTATTCATCCAAAAGGGATCAGATGAGGTTTGGCAAAAATGTGTTAATCAGATTTACGGCCATGACCCAGCACGGGTACATCGCATCCCTGATGATTTTACAGCACCATGGATATCACCCCAGCATGATAACCAGCTTTGGGTTGAATCATGGAGTTCGCTTCTAAAAAAATATCGCTTGTGGTGTGAAGACTTACGTAAAGAGAAACAAGGTACAGTTTTTACGCAAGCAGATCCTCATTTCCTTCAAGAAGAACTGGGTAAATTATTTGAGGCATATCAACTGTTAAGGGTATGTACACGCTGGATACTAGACCAGTCGGGAGATAAGCCAATCGGTGTCGTCACGCTCTTGGTCCCACCTATTTTCTACAATCCTGCCCAAAGGACGATTATTTGGCATACAGAAAAATTAGGAAAAGCACTCCGTGTGGATGCAGCACTCCATTCCGTTCTACTTTTGATGATTCACAAAGGTGAGCAAGATGATCCACATGTTAGAAAAGTTACATTCGATCATCTACGAGCTTGGCGGAAACCAAATGGTCAGAAGTTATTTGTACAAGATGACGACACAAGCCTTAGAGAGGGACTAAAAGACGATGTACATGAATGGAACAAGAAATTTAAAAAGAAGGGCTGCACTGTTTTTCATCAGGCAGGAACCAATATAGAGATGCGCATTGAACATTAACCACAACTGAATTCCAACCAAACTCCTTCTGACGAATACGCTGTGAGCTGCTGAACTAGGGGCAATGCTTCCCATAGCAATTCTTCAGTGTCGGCAATTTCTGCTTCAAGTAAGTTCAAGCTCGGCGCCCTTCCGCACATTGATTGTTGTGGGAAGCTGGGGCGCCGATTTTGAATTTCCATTGTGTTTGCTACATCCATGAAGCCAACCGATGCCAGCATCGGCAGGTTTCGCTCTGCATGGAAGAAGGAGTACGGAGAGGATTTACCGAAAGAGCTTGCCCGTGAGTATGCCGAGGACTTACTGGAACTTGGAAAAATTGTCTATCGGAATCGAATCATTACACGGGGAAGGGCGCCACCTTCTGCATAGAGGCTGGCAACTTTTTTTATTCCCTTTCCCCCAAACAACTAATGAACAGTTTACCAGACACCAACGGCAACCACAATGAGTTCCTACAGCGATTTCTTACCTTGGAGAAGGGCAAAGAGCCAAATGAGGTACTTGAAGTGTTCCGCACGACAACACCACAACTCTCACCTGAAGAATTCCTCTCAAAGCTCCCCGAAGGCGGTACCGCTATTCAGTTCTTCGATGACTCGGAAAAGAAAGACAAGAGCAAGGCTCTTTGCACATTCAAATTCAGTGATGAACTTGCCAAGAAGAAGCAGAAAGAAGGATGCGGTGTGTATTTCTCCGCAAACAGCTTTGAAAAATATCGTCGTAAAGACAACCTGAAACTAATCCGTTCCCTGTTTCTTGATTGGGATTGCGCCAAGCAAGGCGATGATGTGTCTCCAGATGTTATAAATGCACAAAAGGTAAAGATGCTGCATAGACTGCTCCTATTGGAAGGCACATTCATCCCTCATGTCATCATTGATACTCCGCATGGTTTACATTGCCTTTGGCTCATTGATGAAGATTGCAGATCTTTCAAGTTGGCAGAGTGGGAGGCGTACCAAAACAACCTCATTCTGCACTTTGGGGGTGATTTGGGAGCGAAGGATGTAACCCGTGTTTTGCGATTGCCTCCGTATGCACACTTGAAAGACCCGAAGAACTCATATCCAATTCAATTCCTTTACCACGACTTACCATGAAACCACACACATTAGACACCATCGCTAAATTTAAGGAGCCATCGACTACCATTGCTAAAGATGGAGAAATTCAGAAGTCAGACAAGTTATGGAAGACGGGAGCAACAGGCACGCAGAAGGGAAAACGTAATGCAACTGCTGCATCCATCCTCGGTAGGATGTTTCGAGGGTTGCCAAAGGAGATGTGGGGTGAGCCTGCATGGGGAGCGCTGAAAGAATGGAATGCAGCGAATGATGAGCCTTTGGATGAGAAGGAGCTGCGTAGCATCTATGAAAGTATCAAGAAAACAGTCGAAGCAGATCAGGATGATAAGCAAGAGATGGAGGGTGGTACACAGGCAGATACTCTCCTTGCATTGTGTACAGAGAAGAACTGCATATTGTTCCATGACCAGCTCGGAGAGCCGTATGTATATTTCAAAACGCCGAAACAGTGGATCGTACGTAGGATCGGGAGTAGCGATTTTCAAAACTGGCTGCGACAATTGTTCTACGAACATACAGGCAAGGCCATAGGAGACACGACCTTAAAAAGTGTCACGGGTCTACTAACGTGCAAGGCTCTCTATGAAGGTGCTGAACACTATCTCTATAACCGTATCGCATGGCAGGGAAGTGCAATTGTGTATAACCTCTGCAATAAGAGCGGGCAAGCAGTCGTCACGGACGAAAAGGGCTACAGTGTCATGAGCCTTAAAGAACCGCTATTTCGTCATTACCGCCATCAACGACCACAGGTTGCTCCAGCCTCAAAAGGTGCTGTCTCCGACCTATTGCAGTTCGTAAACCTCAAAGAAGGCAACAAAGACCAAGAGCTTCTATTTCTGGTCTATGTTATCTCCTGCTTTATACCAGACTTTCCACACGTCATCTTGGTTGTCTCTGGAGAAAAGGGGTCTGCGAAGTCCTCACTCCTAAAACTTGTTCGACGCATTATTGATCCAGCGAAACCTCTTCTCTTAGGGCTTTCGGAGAATCCTGATGATCTACCACAGCAGCTCGACCACAATTATTTCGCACCCTACGACAACGTAAGCAGATTCTCACGCAAAATCTCTGATCGGCTTTGTCGAGCTTCTACAGGTGACGGTGACACGAAACGAAAGCTCTACAGTGATGACGATGATTTTGTCAGGGAATACCAACGATGTGTAGCACTGAATGGTATCAATGTGTGTGCAAGGGAACCTGATCTCTTAGAGCGTTGTTTGCTCATTGAGCTTGAACGTATCCCAAAAGATAAACGCAAGACAGAGAAGCAGCTCTGGGAAGAGTTTGACGAGGCGCTTCCACGCATTCTTAACGGCATATTCTCGGTACTCTCCGATGCAATCGGCAAGTACAGCACCATCAAGGCATCGGGGAGGAATCGCATGGCAGACTTTGAGCAGTGGGGCTGTGCTATTGCTGAAGCACTGGGATCTAGCTCAACAGAATTCATTGAAGCATATGAGAGAAACCTTGGTATGCAGAATCGAGAAGCTATTAACGAAAATGATATTGCCACTGTTATTGTTGGATTGATGGATCGAGAAGAAGGATATTGGGAAGGCACAACAACCGAGCTTCTAGAAGTGCTTACAAAAATCGCCTCCGAAGAAGAGAAGATAGATGTGAAGAATCGCGCATGGCCAAAACGTGCCAACACGCTTGGTAAGCGCATTCGGGAAGTACAATCAAACCTATTGGAGGTTGGCATACAGGTTACGAGTCAGCATAAGAATGTCGGTAGTGTTATCACTCTCAAAAGAATTGCTAACCATCCGTCACTTACTGTCATGGAGGAAGATAGCACTACAGAAAGCCAGGAAAACAGTGACAATGATGCTCTTATATCAAAAACGGATACAAAAGTATCGTCACTGGATTCTTCCCAAGAACAAGCCAAAAAAGATGCAGTGACAGATAGTGACAGCAGTTTGCCCAATTCTGTGTTATAATGACTGTAGTCCCCACATCATCGCCTACAAGGTGTGTTTGTTGTCGCTCAACTGGAGCGCTCGCCGACAAAAGCCTTGTAGCTGATGTTGGGGACTCGAGCGCTCCATTTGGTTTCTTTGTCCTTCAACCATGAAAGCAGCCATCTACAACCGCAAATCAACGGATACGGAAGATAAACAAGTGCTTTCCCTTGAAAGTCAGCGTCGACACAATGGAGAAGCAATCAGTCGTAGTGATGATGAGCTGGTTGATACCTACGAAGAATCACGTTCTGCAAAAGACCCTGGAAAGCGTTCAGAATTTGATCGCATGATTACTGACATTCAAGCGGGAAATATAGAGGTCATCTACTGTTGGAAATTAAACCGATTAGCACGAAATCCCATAGATGGGGGTAAGATTCAGTGGTTGTTACAACAAGACATTCTCAAGAAAATCGTTACCTCAGAACGAACGTACCTTCCTTCTGATAATGTTCTACAGATGATGGTGGAACTTGGAATGGCCATTCAATCTAGCCGTGATCTTGGGAAAGATGCAAAGCGTGGGATGCGAGAGAAGGCCAAGATGGGGTGGTTTCCTGGCTTAGTTCCAATTGGCTATCTCAACAGCTACGGTCAGAAGGGCGAGAAGTATGTGCTTGTTGATCCTGATCGTTTTGATACTGTACGTCGTTGCTGGGATTTGCTCCTGACAGGTACTAAGACGGTCAAGCAGATCCATCACATTGCTACGGATGAATGGGGTCTTACAAGGCTTGGTTCTCATGGTCGCAATGCCCGTGTATTCAGTCTCTCTGCTATGTACACAATGTTTTCCAACGTGTTCTATTGTGGACAATTTCAGTGGGATGGAGAGATTTGGCAAGGGAAACATGAGCCTATGGTGACAATGGAAGAGTTTGATCGAGCGCAAGAGATATTGGGGCCACGAGGAAAACCTCGACTGAGTAAGAATCAAAATATCTACTCAGGACTTATTCAGTGTGGTTGCTGTGGCTCTGCAGTGATTATGGATGTAAAGCGGAAGATGCTACGTACAACGGGCGAAGTACGTGTCTATTATTACTTTCGCTGTTCCAAGAGTGGTAAGAAGGCTACCTGTTGTACCGAGAAAGGTTCAGTGAGCGATTCAGATATTTTGGATCAGGTCTATGCCATTCTCGATAGCATTGAAATTCCACAGGCATTCGTAGAATGGATGCTCGATGAGTTACAGCTCAGTCAGAATGATTCAGCCAAAATGGAAGCAAGAGACCTCAAGCGTATTCAAAAGAACTATAAAGATGCTAATGAAAAAGTGAATCGACTAATGAAGCGTCAGCTTGATCCATCTACGGAGGTATCTGAGGATCTTTTCAAATCTATGCTCAAAGAGCTAGAAGCTGAAAGAGATCGTTGGAAGACGATGATCAATGACTTCCATGCAACAGTGACCCAGCGTACAACGGACACTGTGGAAGCAGTGAACTTCGCCAAGGATCTCAGGTCGGCTTTCGCCTACGGTGATCGTGATGCTCGTGTGGCAATCCTTAGAAGAATCGGTCAGTCGATAGAACTACAACAAAAAGTGCTTACTTTCCGCTTAGCAAAGCCGTTTGATACTTTCAAGAAGTGCAATGAGAAGGTCGTAGGTAAGATCGGTTCAATAGAACCGCTGAAAGTTGGCTTGCAGACTGTCAATTCAAGTGTTTTGGAACAGGTCATTCCAATATGGTACCCCGGAGAGGATTCGAACCTCTGACCTTCACCTTAGAAGGGTGCTGCTCTATCCAGCTGAGCTACCGGGGCGTGTTTGATAATGCTGTGATGTAAATATAAATTCGAGGCTTATTCTACACATTCTATCACATTTAGCCACATTAACGAAGCCTTGATTTCTCCTTCAAATGCAGTATCCTACTGCGGATGAACGGTAAACGCATCATGATCAAGCTTTCTGGAGAGCTCTTCGCTCGGGAAGACGGATTTGGTTTACACCAAGAAGCGCTAGAAGAGGTCGCCAAAAGTATCAAAGAAGTAGTTGATGCGGGGTTTGAGGTAGCTGTTGTTGTTGGTGGTGGAAACATTTGGAGGTTCCGCGATACACAAGATAGTGGAATAGAGCGAACGTCATCAGACGCCATCGGAATGCTTGCAACCATTATGAATGGTGTCGGACTTCAGTCTGCTTTGGAATCTTTAGATCAGTATACTCGTGTCTGTAGTGCGGTGAATGTCCCACAACTTGCAGAGCCGTATCTCAAACGCAGAGCAGAAAGGCACTTGGAGAAGGGGAGAGTAGTAATCTGTGCAGGAGGGACGGGAAACCCGTACTTTACAACCGACAGTGCAGCAGCCCTTAGGGCACTAGAACTTCAGTGTGATGTGTTACTTAAAGCTACAAATGTTGACGGTGTGTATGACAAAGATCCAAACAAGCACAGTGATGCAAAGAAATATGACGAGCTCTCGTACCAAGATGCCATCGAACAGCATCTTAATGTGATGGACCAAGCAGCATTCAGTTTGTGCATGGATCAAAATTTACCAATTAGAGTATTCAAATTTGCCGCAGATGGTTCCTTGCTAAAAGCGGCCAAGGGTGAAGCGATAGGTACTCTAGTACATGGCTAAGAAATTGATGATTGAAAATTGATGATTGAAAATTATTTGCTACAATCTAAATATATGGACAAGCGCATAGAAATATTCAACACAGAGGCAGAAAAAGTACTGGCGTATCTGCATTCTGAGTTTGCAAAACTGCAAACAGGACGCGCAAACGCGGCACTCGTTGAAAATGTTGTTGTAGAAGCGTATGGGCAAAACCAGCCACTCAAGGCAGTTGCTGGAGTGAGTGTGCAAGATGCAAAGACGATTGTTGTGCAACCGTGGGATGCAGGAACTCTTGCTGCTGTAGAGACAGCCCTAACGAAAGCCGATCTTGGAGTAAGCCCTGTAAATGATGGCTCTGTGATTCGGCTGAACCTTCCTCCAATGACAGAAGAGCGCCGTAGTCAATTGGTCAAGATTGTGCACCAACTTGCAGAAGAAGGTCGTATCTCCATACGTCAGCAACGTCAATCTGCACATGATGATATTAAGGATAATGAGAAGGATGAGGATGTACGCTATACGTTACTCGAAGAGCTCGAAAAAGCAGTTAAAGCTGCAAATGAGAAAATTGATGAAAGTAAGAAGGCAAAAGAAGAGGAAGTCATGACCGTTTAGGGTACAATCTGGCCATGAGCAAACTGAAGATTGCCGTACTGTCTTTTCCGGGAAATAACTGTGAAGTTGAGTCTGTTCGGGCTATACGCAATGCAGATATGGAAGCAGTGTTCTTTCGATGGAATGACGATGTATCAAAGCTCGGAGACATTGATGGCTACTTTATTCCTGGAGGATTTAGTTACGAAGACCGAGGGCGCGCTGGGATGATCTCTGCGAGAGACCCAATCCTCGAATTTATCAAAGAAGAAGCAGCGAAAGGTAAAGTTGTTATCGGAAACTGTAACGGAGCACAGGTACTTGTCGAGTCCGGCTTAATCCCAAATGCAGATGGGCTGCAGATGAGCTTGGCGCACAATGCAGTGGATGGTGAGGCTACAGGATTTTTGAGTGAGTGGATCTGGGTAACACCTAGTTGTGACAGAGATCGATGCTGCACCAGTAATTGGGAAGGAACCATGCATATGCCAATCGCACACGGAGAGGGCAGGTTTACGACAACGGATAAAGATCTATTCGAGAAACTTAAGGCCAACAATCAAATAGCATTCCAGTACTGCAGTGAAGAAGGAAATGTTTCAGAAGACAAAGTAGTAACGCCAAATGGGTCAGAATATGCAATTGCAGGACTCTGTAACTTGGAAGGAAATGTTGTTGCCCTCATGCCACACCCAGAACGTACACCAAAAGGAGATCCATATTTTGCGTCGGTCAAGAAATGGATCGAGGCACACCCGGTAAATAAAGACGATTGTTGTAAACCTGCCTGCCGGCAGGCAGGAAATAACAACAACTCTGCAGTAGATCTTCGACAAAGAGACCCCGTGGGAGTCGAAATATTCATTGAGACTATAATTGTAAACAATGAGGAGCGAACAGTCGAACAGGCCGCAAGAAGGCAACTGAAAGATATCAGCTTAAAGCAAATGAAGTACTTCTCCCTAACGGGCAACCCGCAAGAAGTTCTGGGAACCATCTCGCTTTTTAATGCGAATAAAGAGAAGGCTGCTATTAGGAGAGGTAAAGAGTTTTTTTCATGGGATAGCGACGCAAAAAAAGAAGTACCACTCGATATAGATAAGCAGCAAGTTGTGCTTCTAAGAAGAGATATTCCCGACACAGGATCTGCAGGCTTAAAGGAGGGGAGTCAGACAGGAGTATGCTATGTCTGCAGTGGTGTAACAAAGAAAGAGGTCTGTAACAGTGATGTGTTAGAGATATTCGGTAACCCGCACTCCAGTACACTAGAACTTCTGTAATGGAAGAAAAGAGGATTACTCTTCTGGCTCATAATATCAGGTCGCTTTGGAATGTGGGGTCGTTTTTTCGTACGAGCGATGCGATGAATGTCGAAAAGATCTACCTGACAGGATATACAGCAACACCTCCGCGGAGAGAAATCTCAAAAACAGCAATCGGAGCAGAGGATTGGATCGACTGGGAATACAGCGAAGATCCCGTAAAAGTGATCGAAAAACTCAAATCAGATAGGTGGAACGTCGTTGCGCTAGAGATTAAAGAAGGCGCTCAGGAAGTTTCGAAGTATTCCCCGCCTGAAAAAACTTGTCTTGTTGTAGGGCATGAAGTTACAGGAGTACCAAGAGAAATCATCGATGTCTGTGACGACGTTGTCTATATCCCTATGCATGGAAAAAAGGAGTCACTCAATGTATCAGTTGCTTTGGGAATTGCACTGCATTACTTGCGCAATTCAGTATACTAGTACGGTATGGCAATCGAGCTAACAGTTACTCAACGGGAACTTGCTGAGAAGCTTGCAGAGCATGCGAAAGATGCGTGCAAACTCGTAGGAATCAGCTGCAAAAAAGCAGAGCCTCAGCATTTTTCACTTATTGTTCATAGATACTACGGTAGGGTGCAGGGAATGACTGCAGAACTTGACCGATGCATTGAGTGGTGTGTAAGCAGAGGAAAGATGCAATTTACTGCCCAGCGGTTTGGCAAGTGGTGTGCAAACAAGGTGAAATGGGATAAAGAGGAGGAGCTTAAAGATCAGACCAAAAAGAAAGACGACCCACTAGCCCATGTGAGTATTGAGCGAGAGAGGTAGGGGTGTAGCTCAATAAAAAACAGTGGTACTCTAGCTATTGCTCTTTTTTTAGCATAAAATCTGCTTCGTCGGGGTGTAGCTCAGTTGGCTAGAGTACGCGCTTTGGGAGCGTGGGGTCGGAGGTTCGAGTCCTCTCACCCCGACCAATTCATTCAAATTAGCGTCGTATCCTCCCTCTTACAGAACCGTAGTTTCTGCAAGGATTATTGAATTGTCGAATAGCACCGATACTCGTGCATGGATCTGGGCGATCTGCAGCACGAAGATTTCTTCGAATAGCATTGATACGATCTATGCCCTCAGCCGCTCTGATAATAGATCTTCGACTTCTGCGACCTTCATAAAAAATATCTGGAGAAAGAAGGTTTGTGCGTGATCGGAAACGTTGTTCCTTTAGATTTTGTCTGCGAATAGCATCCTGCAAGTAGTTTTCTGACTCAGCGCGAAGCTGCTGAGTACGAGCTGCAGATCTGTCATAGTGAGATGCATCACGAATGCGCTGCCTTTCTGTTCGGCGTTCATTAAGAATACGTTTTCGTTCTGTCGTTATACAACGCCTTATAAGAAACTGCCTCGGGTCGTGCCCCGTACTTTCAGTCACAAAGTTTATTTCTGTAGTCTCAAGTGGATATAGCGCTTTGCAGTCATCAATAATGGTATTAGACACCGTTTGCGCCGAAGCTCTCGGTGCAAAAAGAAGAATCCCGACAAAGATGAGACCTATGCGCTTCATCAGGTTCCTATTTTCAGGATATTTCTGTGTTTGTGCAATAAATTCGTAATGACAAAGTGATCAAGATGACAATTGGTACGTTTTCTTTATAATAGGTGTATGACAAAATATTGGTTTAAACCAAAGCGATATGGATATGGATTTTACCCAGTCAGTTGGGAGGGGTGGGTCGCAACTCTTGCATTGCTCGTAGTAGTATTACTGTCTGCGTGTATTAATCACGTTATTGTAGAACCAGGTCCTACAAGGGCCGAAACCATTCGATTTGTACTTGATGTTCTTATTATTTCAGGACTTGCTAGCCTATTTTTTGAGAAAAAAATGCAAGATCCACTAAAGTGGCGTTGGGGAAAGCGTAAATAGCTTACGGAGCTGTTAGCTCATATTGTACGCAATCGTGGCGATCTTCCGAAACGTAATACCTACACGTCTGAATTGCTTGTCTCCAGCGGTGGAGTTTTGCACGCCTTTGACGCAAAAGCCGTCTCTCTTGCTCTTGCACCAGAAGCCTTTTGCTTCGTCTGTGTTCTTGCAGAATAAATTCGCGATCAGCCAGAGGCACATTATGGTAATACGATAGTCGCGTACGCTCTTGGTCTTGCATTCGAGTATTTAGTGTGCGCTGAGTTTCTTTACCATGTCTTACATTCTCTCTTGTAACAGTAGAATAGTGTGTAACACCTGCTCGGCGAAGAAGACGAGAAGCATGCTCATATTGCTCTCTTGTGTTATCTATACAACGCCGTAATTGCAATAGAAGTGACCCATACACAGGCTCTGTTTGTCCAAAACCAAGTCGGTCTCTGCAGTGTCGCTGGAGAGCAGTTTGGTTTGGTACAGATGCACCTGCGTAGTGCACTGGTAGGCTTGGGATCAACCCGGCAGCAATAATTGTGAGAGCTATGATGCGTTTCATAAGGAGAGTATCGTATACTACTCTCATGCAACTCTCAACCCCTCTTTCTCAGGTACTACGAACGACCAAAGAATACATTGCTGTACTAGATGAAATGGGTCTACGTACAGTAGAAGATTTGCT
Source organism: Candidatus Peribacter sp. UBA6535 (assembly GCA_002436205.1). Classification (GTDB taxonomy): domain Bacteria; phylum Patescibacteriota; class Gracilibacteria; order Peribacterales; family Peribacteraceae; genus UBA2170. The sequence goes on along the minus strand of DJKT01000040.1, from coordinate 9,313 downwards.
GCTGTACCTTCCACGGGCACATGAAGATCTTTCCACAATGCATACATTGGGGACTGCACCGCTTGATACAAAAGTTACAGTTTCCGGATCTGTAGAAAAAATCAGACTGATACGAACACGTACAGGAAAACAGCTTGTGACGGGGAAGTTCACAGACTCAGAAGGGACTGTTTGTGAAGTGATTTGGTTTAATCAACCTCACATAAAACGTATGTTGAGTGAAGGTGAGGGCATAGTGCTTACAGGGAAGCTGATTGAGAATGGGTACAAGTTGCAAATGCAAAGTCCTACTTTTGAAAAGCAGGGCGGGGGCGACCTTGTGCATTCCGGTCGACTTGTTCCAATCTATCCTCAGCATGACAAGATTAATACGAAATGGCTTCGAGAAAAGATCAGTCTGATAAAAGAATCAATAGAAGACATCCGAGAGACAATGCCTCATGAGATTCTAGAAGATGAAAACTTTCCTCCAAGAGCGCAGGCAGTATATGCTATGCATTTTCCAGAAGACCCACAGCAAGTTGAGCGAGCACTCAATCGCTTCGCATTCGAGGAATTGTATGAAATGCAGATAGAAGCTCTTGAACGAAAAAAGGAGTGGCAGGGTACGCGAAACGAGAAATTTATAATTCCTATGAACATCGATCTGATAAAAGATTTCTTTGCTTCACTTAAATTTACTCCTACCGATAGTCAGAAAGTAGCGATCTTTGAAATTCTTACTGATATGGAAAATGATGTACCAATGTCGAGACTACTGGAAGGAGATGTCGGATCTGGAAAAACACTCGTCGCAACTGCTGTGATTGCTAATGTCATTGAACATGGAGGTCAATGCGCATTTATGGTTCCAACTGAGGTACTGGCAAAACAGCATACAGAGTCCATTGGGAAAACTCTTGTAGGCTTTCATAATTACTGTCAAAAAGAGGGGATTTCCATGCCTTGTCCTAAGGTAGCACTTCTCACCGGATCTGTGCCAAAGGCACAAGGAGAAGAAATTCGCGCTAGTATCCAAACCGGAAACTTTGATTTGATTATCGGAACACATGCGCTCATCGAAGGCAAAGTACAGTTTGAGAATTTACGCCTTGTCATTGTGGATGAGCAACACAGGTTCGGAGTTGCGCAGCGCGAAAGACTAAAGAGTAAAGGAAGTCCACACTTTTTAAGTATGACAGCAACACCAATTCCAAGAACACTCGCTCTTACAGCCTATGGTCATCACGATCTTTCTGTTCTTACAGAGAAGCCAGGCAACAGAAAACCCATTCATACAAAAGTAGTGTCTCCTACAGATCGAAAAACTGTAGAGCTCTTTATTGATAAGGAGATTGAAGCAGGGAGACAAGCGTTTGTTATATGTCCGCTGATTAAGGAGTCCACGAACGAGGATTTTTCAGAAATTAAGAACGTCGAAGCAGAAAAGAAGAGGCTTGATGAAAGTTTTAGTCATAGAAAGATTGCATCATTGCATGGAAAAATGACACCGCAAGAAAAAGAGCAAATCATGCGAGCATTTAAAGAGAAGGAGTATGACATTCTTGTTTCAACATCTGTTATCGAAGTTGGAATTGATATTCCAAACTCTACTATTATTGTTATAGAAGGCTCAGAGCGATTTGGTCTTTCCCAACTCCATCAGTTTCGTGGTCGTGTAGGACGTAGTGATATCAAGAGTCATTGCTTCCTCTTTACAACAAATCCAGAGCAAGCACGCAGTGCGAGACTTAAAGCTATGGAAAAACACGACTCAGGATTTCATTTGGCAGAGATCGACTTAAAACTTCGGGGACCTGGAGAAATGTTCGGACTTCGGCAAAGTGGAATTCCGGAAGTATCAGTCGCAAACTTACTAAATCCAGAGCTTGTAGTACGAGCAAGAAAAGCTGCAGAGAAGTATCTACAATTATGATATATACACTAAATGAAGTATTTCTTGTCAATTCAGGTTGTACTGTGTCTATAGACTGCTAAAATTAGCTCAACTCCCTAAATACTAAATGACAGATCCAGCAAACCCACCCATCGACCCTGCTCAGGGTAAACCAGCAGGAGGAAATCCTCCACCACCACCTCCACCCCCTCCAGCAGGAGGTGCTCAGGGACAAGATCCAGCAGGGCCGCCTCCACCAAGACCCGGTGAGAATGTGCCTCAGGGTGGATTGGATCCAACACAAGTATTTGCATCACCTCCGCCCCCACCGCCACAGCAGCAAGATGGTTCTAAGCAAGCGCAGGATCAAGGGCCACCCCCGCCACCCCCAGGGCCTCTTCCTTCCGATGAAGAGCTCAAAACAAAGGGGTATGATGATGAGGATATTCGTGTCTTAAAAGAAGTTGGAGATTATCGATTTGGAACAGTGAATGTTGCGTTAAGTAATGACCAGATTACCGTTCCCACTCATCCAGAAACGCAGTTTGATGAACAGATGTTCCTCTCATTGCTTCGAGGAAGTATCTCACTGACAAGGGATGAGAAGTGGCGCATTATTCAGGCTATACCAAAGCTTTCTCAGTTTCAGATTGATGAACTCAAGAAGATCCTCGAAGAAGAAAAGCGCAAGTTCTCCGATCTCAGCCCAAAGCATCTTTTGCAACTTCAGAAGCTTGAGCAAAAGCACGGTGAAGACTGGAAAGACTTGCAGTCAATTACTGTTCAGCAAGGTGCCAGAGAAGAGGAGGCAGGGCAGGCTGATGAGATTCGTAAACAACTTGGCTTATAGAATAGGAATCCTTATCTAGTAAATGAACTAAGGCGACTTGGGGAGTAAGTGTTTATTGAATGTTCATCTTATACAGCAGGAATATTCCTATTCCTAAAACTGCTAATACAATGCCTATCTTCTTTGAGTTTCCAGTCATTTTGTATATTCCACTGAGAAGTAAGAAGAGATACGCAGCAAAGGTGAAACTGAGTACAAGAGGGGAAAGAAACAGGCTTTCTGCATATGGGAGTCTAAACGGAAGTTCTTTCATAAACTGATACGCTCCAATGGCATACACGATGCAGTACCACGCCAGAAGCCAACCTGCATACAGTCGTAATGTATCAAGGAGTGGAAAATATGCGGCAGTGCTTGGTTCTTCTGCAGTATCCGCTTGAATTGCTTGGAGTGGATCTACCCAGGGAGAATCTGATTTTGAAGAGGATTTTTGGTGTGCCTCATAAATCTCAAGTGGCTCCATCCCTAAATTCACTACAGCGTCTCGCGCAGCTTGTAGACTATGAGCTTCGACTGTACCGTCAACAGTTTTTCCAGATGCATCTGTTGCCTGATACGTATAGGTAGTCATAGCGACAGTGTAGCATAGGTTAATTCTACTTAGTTTGCGTACTCTGTGATGTTTTCTGTAATGTACTTGATAGCGTCTACAAGACTGACATCACCGGAAATGCGGAAGTGTCTTCCAAAAGTCCATTCTTTGTAGCCTACAGCTTCTCCGTTGGTAGTATCTACAGTTCCGTCGGCTTCACCAATAGTTCCTGCAATGAGCTCAACAACTATAGGGCCCTGCCCAAGGCTTTCGATGGGCTCTGGTGAAAGTTCTACATGCCAGAGAGTGCTACTTGTTGCACCAAATGATTTGAACCACCAATTACGATGTACAGGTGCGCAGAATGAAATGTGGGATGTGCAGTATTGCTGTGTCCAGTTAGCAGCACTGTAGTCTTGCCTAGCCATCAGCTCAATGCGCTCGGTATATTCAGCTGTTGGCTCTGCAGCAGGAGCTTCTTCTGCAGGCTCTTCAGATACTTCTTCTACAACTTCATCGACTTCTTCTGTAGGAGGCTCCTCAGTATCTGGGAGCTCCTGAACTTCAGTATCTTCTGGATCAGCAGATGGCTCACCTTGGTCTTCAGTAGGTTCCTCTGTAGGCTCTTCAGCTACTTCCTCCTCGGTAGCAACGGGAAGCTCTTCTATTAAATCATCAACATCATCCAAAGATTCTTTTGCAACAAGCTCAATTTTTTCTACCCGCATAATCATTCCACCAGCTTCTACTGTAGGCCGAAGAGCACCGAAAATTTGAACCTCTTCATCAACGTAACCATTTAAATCAAGATCCTCACTTTCAAGCAATACAAACTTTCCACCAGGAAGCACTAGTCTGTGGCTCCCTTGCTGGTACACACTAATGCCAGCAGGCTGTACAACTCCTGTATAGGTAACGTTCTCTGTTTCGCGAACAGCCTCCTGCTCAAGTGGAGCTGAGCCATCAGTAAGTCCTTCCTCATACTCAACTTCAACAAGCCCGCACGCAGAAAGTACAATGGAAGATGCCGCAAATAGCACAAACATTCGTTTCATAACTACGTCGGAGTATACCGATGTATATTCCAAATGCACAATAAGAAAAAGGACGAGGTTTCTCCCGTCCTTTTGTCAGTTACTCGTGTTTTATCGTAGTGCGTCTACTGCTGCCTGGAAGCTTGCAAGAGGCTGTGCTCCGGATACAAGACGACTGTCTCCTGTCTTGATGTTTAAGACAATGTTTCCAGGAGTACCAGAAACACCACCGGCACTTCCGCTAGCCATGTCATCTTGTACATACTGAGCGTAGGTACCTGCATCTACACAATCTTGAACCTTAGCACCGTCAACACCGGATTCGTCTCCGTATTGAGCAATGTTTGCAGCGTCTGCTCCTTTTTCGAAGATCAAGTCTGTGAACTTCCAGAATGCATCATCTCCTCCCTGTTCCCAAGCACACTCAGAAGCTTCTGCAAGAGGAGTCGCATTCTGGTGGAATCCAAGTGGGAAGTGTCTGTATACCCACATCACATCATCGTTAGCATCAATAAGACCCTGTGCAGTTGGGTGGTGGCGTCCGCAGAATGGACACTCGTAGTCAGAGTACTCAATAAGAGCAATATTTGCTTTTCTGTTTCCACGAATGTGGTCACGCTTTAGATCAACAGGTTTTACATCTTTTGCTTCAGGTGCTGCAGGAGGAGCAGAAGGAGTTGGAGATGGAGCCACAGCTGCAGTTGGAGCAGATGGAGCAGGTGCACCGCCTCCACTCATTGCAACGCCGTATCCAGCAATGACACCAACGAGAACCATTGAGACACCAAACCATTGATTAGAATTTGAATCAGCCATAATAAAATTAAGTTATAGAAATAGTAAAAAGAGTTTAAAGACTTATTTTTAAAGGTCAACAGACCTTTTTACCTTTAGTTTCACTCTCTTTTTAGTAAGCTATGAGTTTGAGATATCGATTCCTCATAGAGTGGTCCAGCTCGTGCAAGAATATAATGTTCCTGACCAATGTGTTCATTTGCGTACGAAGTTCTTTCGGTTGGTAATCGATCTACCAAAGATACGAGTAATGGAATTATGCGGTCCTCCACTATTGAATTTGCTTGCGTAAAACACGTTGAAGCATTTTTACATCCTCCAAGATCCAAAGATCCTACTTCATCGCTACCTCTCTCATTTGTTTTGCAACTGAGATAACCAATCGAACCATAGGACATGGGTTCCGACACTTCATCTGCATATGCCATGTGATTAGTAACTGCAGCCCCTACTGAGAAGATCCCTCCTGTACAAAAAGAGGAATTTAAACCAATGCAGAGCGCGGTAACAAGGAGTGTGCGTAGGTGCATCACCCCGAAGTCTATACGTTATTCATTTACTTGAGCAAGTGGTGCTGATGTATGTATCACTTCTGCAGGCTCGTACTCCCTAGCAAGCGACTGCGGCAAGGTCTTATAGCGAGAGCCAATTTGATATTCTCGGTTTTCTCCGTTTGAGTAGTTTACACTCTGTACCCAGACAATTTCGTTTGTTGCAATTCCTCTCCCTCTATACGAGAAACCATCAGGAGCAGTAGAGGTAAAGTAGGGTCCTTCTAGTGCAACAGTTCTTCCGTCAGGAGTACCAAAGATATTTACGAAGGCCTCGGATCCTTCGTTGTACGACTGAATAACAAGATAGTTATCGGTGTCATTGAGGAATGTTAAGTCTTGACTTCCTGGGTAGATCGTCGCATCGATACCAACGCCATGCTTTTTGTAATAACTCACATAAAGGCTATGCGACCTTCGCTCTACAATCGGAAAGCCTGCATTTACAATTGCTCTAAATACCGTAGTTGAAGCCTGGCAGATTCCACCACCTGGAGCAGGTTCTAAGTCTCCTCCATTAAAGATTACCTTGGCCATTCTCCAACCATTTGCCACACTTACAGGGCCATTGAGAGTTGAATTAAACGAGTAGGTGTCACCTGGAGCGACAACTGTATTTTGAACGTGCTCATTGAGAGCTTTTTGTACATTATACGATCTCGCATAGGTAGAGCCACGGTAATCAGACCTACCTGTAGCCCAAAGTCTCAAGTCTCCAAGGTCTAAGTCTGTCATATTGATAATGCGCCCTTCCTCTTTTTCGAGTGGAATAGAAATCTCCTCAAGATCTGTGTGGAACGTCTTTGCTATAGAGCTTGCAATTAAATCTGTATCAGGAAGATACCCGTTGTGCGCTGTACCTTCGATAGTAGCTCTGGATACCGAGCGGTCATCTTCCTTTAGTTGAACATTTCTTAGTATTGCATGGATAGGCGGATTTACTGTAACAATGCTCTCATCTTCAAATGACTTTTTGATTTGATCTGGATTCATCACAAACTTCGCATCATTCATTGTGATAGATGGCGAAATCCAGAGTGGATATTTCTGAGCAGAGACATCCCACACCGTGTGCTCCGAGTCTTCATCTGTAGAAAATGTCACAGTGATATTTCTGCTGAGCAGCTTCTGTCGGCTCTCAACCGCTTTAGCAAGTACGTCGACACTCGGAGTTGCACGGTTGCCCTTTCGACGTAGTCGCTTTTGGAGCCTGAGTGCTATGCGATGTTTTTGCGAATTTGGATAGGGGTTTCTCTGTGCTCGTGTAAATGACCTAAGTCCTCCAATTTGCGCTCGCCATATGTCATTTGTTGATGGGAACTGTGCAGTTTGCAACTGAGAACCAATAGTAAGTATTGCAAGAACTGCGGTGAGGCTTGCTATACTACGAAGGTGAGATTTAATGTGAGGTTGCATTAGTTGAGTGTTTGTTTGTAGTAGTATTATACAATAATTTGACAATATATTCAATACTATTTCTTATATATTATGTCTGCGAAGCTGTGTTCAAAAGAGGAATTACTCAACTTGCTAAAAGTCTTCATAAGCTTAAAATCTGTTGACTCTGAGCCAATTGCTAAAAAGGAGTGCTTGGACTGGATAGAGACTGCATTCCTCGGCGAAAAAATTAAGGACATTCAGAGAGGAGATTTTGATGGCTCACCATGGATTTATCTACCGGCAGGGGGCTGTAAGTTACTTGTTTTTGCTCACTGTGATGTGGTGCCTGCACCAGATGAAATGTTCGATCTTGTAGTTGATGGAGACACTGCAAAAGGCAGGGGAACATCTGATATGAAAGGGAATATTTTGCCGTTTCTCATGGCCTACCGTGATGCAGTTAAAGAGGGGACTGAACCCCCTGTAAGTATCTTGATTACGACAGACGAAGAGGTAGCAGGCAATACGATTCCACATTTGATTGATACAGGGGTAGTCAAAGCCCCAGTCGCTTATACGCCAGATAGCAATGACATAGGGATTGTCTGCCAGCATAAAGGAATCGTCTGGTCTGAGCTTATCTGTAGTGGTAAAGGAGGTCATGGGGCATATCCGTGGGATACAGAGAATCCCGCGTGGCTACTAGCCGACGCACTTAAGAAGATCCAGGAAGCATTCCCTTCGGGAGAACATGATGACTGGCAGATGACTGTATCACCCACAACCCTTAAAGGAAGTGGTGCAAGAAATCAGGTAGATGACGAAGTGACGTGTGGACTAGATATCAGATTTCCTCCAGAAGAGTGTAGTTCCTCAGAAGATGCTCTGAAGAAAGTGTCAGAAGTATTGCCTGCGGGGTGTGAAGTTCGTGAAGTGTTATCTGCATCTCCACTCAGTACATCGGAGGATCATCCTATGGTGACTCTTTTTAAAGAAGTGGCAGAGGAGGCTCTTGATACATCGATTGGATTTAAAAAAGAACATGGAGGAACTGATGCGAGATATTTTTCGGAGAGAGGTATCCCTGCGTTTTTGTATGGTCCGAAAGGAGCTGGGCTGCACTCAAAGGATGAGTGGGTGAGTGCGGAGTCACTGCAAAAGCATTACACGCTGTACCGAAATCTATTTGGAGCATTGTAAATCGAAAAAGCCCCCTGAAACTGGGGGCTCTTCTTGCTCTCTGATAAAGCTAATGGTTCTCAGAGGAAAGAGCGAACTAGACTATCTCCATTTACACTAAACTTTGGAATTGGGGACTGTTTCGCCCATTTAGATATTGTTTGCAGTTCTTCTGCAGTGAGATGCAGCAATACATTCTGGAGACGGTGCCTCTCGTTGAGAAAGGTAATGCCAGCAGCACCCATTAAACCTGGGTATTTTTGGATCTCAAGTTCAGTGACAAACCATATGCTATACAGTGTCTCTTCATCAAGATCACAGGTGCACCAGAACCAGCGCATCGCGTATTCATGCCTTGTATCTAAAACAAGAGTACCGTACTGATCTTTCGCCTTTAGCCAGTAATGCCGCGCAACAATCGGAATAAGAAGAGCCGAAATGAGCAATGCAACAGTTATCATCCATCCATCCATTGTACATACCTCCTATAAAAGCCGATATTGTAGAGAGCAAGTATTAAAATACTATAATATATTCATCTTATGTCAATCTGGTGGCCCAGAACAGATTCGAACTGTTGACACCTCGAGCTTCAATCGAGTGCTCTACCAACTGAGCTACCGGGCCACGGTCTTTCAGCCGAGAGACTATATCAAGATCGACAGGTCAGGAGAAGTAAATTTAGACCAGATTTACTCTACTTCACACCCCCATGTACTTATCAATTTTGCAAATTGATAGGGAGTATACGAAGTATTAACACAAATAGCACTTCCAGATGTCTCAGCATGCAGCACTTCACCTAGCTTATTTCCTCCAATACTTTCTATTACACTTTCTACTCTGTCATCTGGTGCTTTGACTGTAATCTTATACATATGCTAGAGATGTGAATCAATTCTAATATCCCTAATATATACTTTTGCACTTCCTTCGCCAGCATTTCTTTGAATTGCTTTACGCAGCCCAATTTTCTCTAATACATCCTTAAAACGAAGGATTGCCCCCTCATTCCCAAAATCAGTCATTTTCGTAAATTGCTCTATACGTTTACCGGTTATACGGATAGTTCCATCGTCTTCGACAGATATTTTATACGACCCCATGCGCTCTTCA
>DJKT01000004.1 GCA_002436205.1 Candidatus Peribacter sp. UBA6535 | reverse complement strand
GTGGATACGACGGAAAGTTTATCAATCATCTTCTTTATCGAGTAGATATTCTCTGCCATTTCCTCTGCCCCAGCATAGCTTGAAGAAGAGCCAGCAATTCTATCGTGGTCATCTCCCTCAAGTCTATACCAGACCAGATAATGGATAAGCGTCATTGCAGAGCTGATGCTAGCTTTCCATTTTCCTTAAGATTCCATAAGCGACGCATGCCTGCATAGTCGTTAAAGTTTCCTTTCTTGCTACGTAGTACGTTCTTATCCTTTCCGTTAAGATAAGTAACACGGAACCACTCTGTAGTTGTTCCCGCTCCGTACCCCGACTTTTCAGTGCTTACTTCTACTGTTACGAACTTTCCAGTGCAATTATAGTGCGCTGCGATCTCGTCTCCCAACGCTCGAGCCCTACGCTCCAGTTCAAAATAATCCCTAGATGGACCTAGTTGTGCTAGAAGGTCGGTAGAAATTGTAACCTGTACATTGTGCTGCTTTTTTGATGATGTCATGTCATTGTCTCCTTTGTATATGTGACAATAATATTGTACCCATCAATCACGCAATGTACAAAAGTAGGTTACTCTTGTGCTATTAGCAATGTTGAGAAAACATCATAATCTGTTTTGTGGACGCCTGAAATACGGTGCCCTCCACGGGGCCACAGAGGATGCATGATGTGGTAGCTGCTATCGTTGTGAAGCCACCCCAGCGCGTGACCTATCTCATGTTCGACCATCCGCTCTTTCTCATAATTTGCGACATATTGAACGAAAATTTCTGCTGATATTAATTCGTATGTACCCACAATCGTTTGCATTCGAGTTAAGGCCATGTACGTAGAGCCGTCAGGAGCTTGAAAGCTCATTCCTTGTGGTGCTATCCGGAAAGCAATTTCTCCCGGATATGGGACACATCCTCTTGGACTACCCCATTCTCCATCATCGAAATAAACTTCCCCAAATTCGTATCCGAGGTGTTCCCAGAATCTCACTGCTTTTTCTATTCTACTTTTTTTAACGTTCACACCTTGACAAATTTTTATTCGTGGAGGGGAGCTCCAAAAACCCACAAGCTCTGGACTTGATACATTTGATATATCTTCTAGCGCAGCTAGATCTATAGTGTGAGGCGTAACATGCGCTGGGACATATCGGTTCTCGCTAAGGGAGAACAGCATTAGCGAAAGGCTCATAAGAGCCAGGCACAACACCCACGAAATTCGGGATGTCGCTCGTCCTCGACGCATTACAACCCTAACACAATTTCAAGCTCATTGGTGATCATCGATTCGCTCCATCCACCAAGACCATATGTAATGCGCATGTCTTGATCAACAATAATGAATGTGGGCCATGATACAATTGGAATTCCGCTCGCTGCTGTTGTGTCAATGAGACTCCTGTCTCCGGCTAACACCGGTGCAGTTGTGATTCCATAAGCGTCCACCCAATCTTGCACATCTTGCTGATCAGGGGGATTTCCCCAGGAAGTATCGTCAACCAAAACAGTCACCCACAAAAAGTCAAATCCTAAATCTGTGTAAGTGTCTTGATGGGCTTGTGTGTCACCCGCAATACTCTTACAAACTCCACACCACATCGTTGAAAAATCGATAACCATCACGGTCCCTGTGTGGTCCCACAGATTCCAAGTGTCATCGTTTTGGTCTAAGAATTCAAAGTTACAAGGATGATCACCGACTCTTCCACTACAGTCTTCGTATGTGATCGCGGGATCTTCCTCTTCAACTTCTTCCTCTTCTTCCTCTTCTTCCTCTTCTTCTACTTCTTCCTCTTCTATTACTTCGTCTTCGACAATTTCTGTGTCTTCGACAACCTCTTCATCTTCTACTAAATCTACAATACCACTTGGATCGCTTGTTTTGCCACATCCTATAATGAGTAGACAAGTAGCAAGCGTGGTAATTAAACCCTTATAAAAATTCATATTCTTGCCCCAATCTAATTTTAACTATATGGGGAAAATGAATTAATCTATCAGCACTCCCAGCATGGTTACCTGATCAATACAAAGCACGTGGATATAATCTGGTATAGTCTCCGGCTCTGTCAGAATGGTAAAAACAGCTGTCGACCAAAAATCTGTTGCACCCGATGATCCGCCAGCACACCTAAGATATACCAGCCCGTCTTCGTCACCGCCGCCAGTCTGTAATTCACTACACCCAGCATATGCAAGATTTATTTGAAATGCATCTAGACAGGGCGAGCCAGTTGGTTCGTACTGCAACATAAAGTCTTCTCTACTGTCTACTAGATATGTTCTTGATTCAAGCTCTTGCTGTGAGTGGAGATGTGCGCAGCCTGTTAGAAATAAGACTGCAGTGAGCATTAGCTTATTCATGATTCCTCCGTATTAATTAGGTAACACGGAAAAAAGAATTAGCTCACGATTTTATACTGCCACCCTGTAGGAGCGTACCGGGCCAGCGCAATCGGGACATACCGGGCTTCCATTTGCATTGTACGCAGAGGCAGCACACGGTTCCAAGCAGGCATTCCACCCACAGCGTTGGGCTTCCATTGTTTCGATATGTGGACACTTGGAATGAAACTTGAATCCTTTACACGTACAATGGGGTCCGTATTGAGCATCCCCAAAAGGAGTACGTCCCCAGCTAACCTGATGTGTGTCTTTTCCGTTGCTCGATGGAACATCAACGGGTCCAAAGTCCTCGTTCGTCATGCACGTCCATGCGTATGCGATATCCATTATCTTACTCCCGAGCTTCCCACAGTTGCCATCCGTCGAATGACAAACCATTTCGTTGATCTTTCTGCTTTTTATGAGCCGCAAAGACCTCTTGTCCGCTTTTCAATTGTACAAGATATTGTGAGCCCCGGATATGTTCCATAACGATCGCACCCTCAAATTCCCCCTCTTGTGTGATAAGAGAACCTTCCAATGCTTTCCGTTCACGAGCCCATTGGGCTCTTTGTACGGGCGTGATTGTTCGTCGTTTCTGACCTTTTCGTCGATGCGGCATATAAATTTCTCCCTATCTATTTTTACTATCAATTAGATTATACCAGGTTCTCAACAACTTTGCACGAAAAAAAGAAGGGGGAGACGTTGTCTCCCCCTTCAGTGACCAGCTCTTACTTGAGCTTACTTCTTCTGGACAAATGCGTAAAGCTTCTCAGCCTCAGTAATAACGTCCTCAGTAGTATAAGGTGCAACAGCACTTCGCTGTCCTTCTGGTTTGAGATGTTCGTTCTCAAACTGTCGGCTAACCTTATCGCATACAATACCAACTGCCATTCCTAGCAGTTCTTGGCGGAGTTGATATCCGCTCTTATTTGAATCACCCATTTTATTCTCCTGTGTGTGTGTTGTGAGTGTGAGATAAAATATCTCAAATCAAATATAAAAAAAAGAAGGTAGGGTGTTAAACCTACCTTCTTAAAATGGTGGGCCCGGCGGGAGTAGCGGTTCTGCGA
>DJKT01000026.1 GCA_002436205.1 Candidatus Peribacter sp. UBA6535 | reverse complement strand
TCCAATGTCTACAGATAAAATTATCCTCAAAATGCTAAAAGACCGCGGTCGATACTTTAGTAGTCACACCTACAACCACAGCTATCCACACTGTTGGCGCTGTGACACTCCGCTACTGCCTTACACAACGAACTCTTGGTTTGTGGCAATTGACAAGATAAAAGACAGCATGCTTAAGGCCAATAGTAGAACACAGTGGGTACCATCGCATGTCCGTGATGGTCGTTTCGGCCGCTGGCTTGAGAATGCACGCGACTGGGCCATTAGTCGAAATAGATATTGGGGGTCTCCGCTTCCTATTTGGCGCTCGGAGGATGGTGGCATTGAAGTAATTGGTAGTCGGGATGATTTGATGAAGAGAAAACTGATCCGCTTTACGAAAATTACCACTCTGCGACATGCAGAGAGCGAAGGGAATCTTATTCCTATTTACCAAGGAGAACTCCCGGGGACAGACTTAACTAAGAGAGGAAAAGGCCAAGCGAAAAATGCAGGTACATGGCTGAAGACCCAAAACATTGATGTTATCTACTGCAGCCCTCTTGCTCGTACACAGCAAACCGCAGAAATTATCGCAAAGCAGACAGGGGCTGAAGTGATTGTCGATGAGCGCCTTCGAGAAGTTGCATTTGGGGAATGGGAAGGGAAGAATGTCGATTTTTCTGATCTGACATTTATCAAAGAACGTCGCGCGCACAAGATAGACTCCGGAAAACCCGAAAGTATCTACCACTTTGATGGAATGGAAAGTTGGGAGAGCGTGCAGGAGAGAGTCGGCAGCTTCTTAGAAGAAGTACTCCCCCGCCACCGCAGTGAGCATGTCGTTATTGTCACACATGCTGATCCGATGGTGAACATCGAACACTTCTTTACTGGAGAAGAAGCTGTGAAACTCAGCCACAGACCATATCCGGAAAAAGCTGTACCAAAAGCATATTTTTGGGATCACGACAAAAATCAGCAGTTGGATCTCCATAAAGATACTGTTGATGATGTGTTATGGATGGGGGCAAAAACTGATAAGAGTGTTGAATTAACATTGGTTCGGCACGGACAAACCGAATATAACAATCTCGGAAAAGCTCAGGGTGGTAGCATTGATCTTCCTCTTGATGAAACAGGAAGAGCTCAAGCAGCAGAGACTGCTAAAAGTTTAAAGGGAAAGTCTTTTGATGTAATCATCTGCTCTGATAGAAAACGAGCATCAGAAACTGCAGAAATCATTGCAAAGGAAATTGGGATGAAAGATATTGATCAATTGCCCATCTTAAGAGAGCGTATTTTGGGGGAATGGGGTGGAAAAACATTTGATGAAATAGTAAAAGATTTTCCTGCTCCAAATGCAGAAGCGAATCCTGCTTTCCACTCTGCAACACCTCCGGGTGGAGAAAGTCTTTCGGTATTTCTAGAGAGGACAGAAAAAGCATGCCATGAGCTGCTTGAAAAGTACGCAGGAAAAAAGGTGTTACTTGTTTCTCATAGAGGAACCATGCAAGGGCTAAAGAGCATTACTGAAAACATTCAATACATCGATGCTTGCAGGACAAAAGCAAGTAATGCGGAAGTACAAGAGCTTGTGCTCAATCCCTTTCTCAAGCGCATCCCGGAAGTGCTGGACTGCTGGTTTGAGAGTGGATCTATGCCCTATGCGCAGGAGCACTTTCCGTTTGAAATGAAACATCAGAAAGCAAAAGAGCCCGATTCATTCCCGGCAAACTTTATCGCCGAAGGTATGGATCAAACTCGCGGATGGTTTTACACACTCACGGTTTTAGGAGCTGCCCTCTTTGGCAAATCACCATTTGAGAACTGTGTCGTCAATGGAACGGTGCTCGCAGAAGATGGTAAGAAGATGAGTAAAAAGTTGCAGAACTATCCAGATCCCTTAGAGGTCGTACACAAGCACGGTGCAGATGCCATTCGCTTTTCGTTGATGAGCAGCCCTGCTGTTCGCGGAGAAGATCTGCGCTTTGCAGAGAAACTTGTGGAAGAAAATGTGCGCAGTGTGCTGCTGCCACTGTGGAACACGTACAGTTTCTTTGTTACCTACGCCAATGCCGCAGGGTTTGAACCGATGGATACCCGTAAAAAGAGTACACATCCTCTGGATGTGTGGATCCGTGCAGAAGTGCAAGATCTGGCAAATAGGATGACAAAAGAGCTTGATGCTTATGACCTCTCTGCAACCTGTGCGGAACTTCATGAAACCATTGATGCACTGACGAACTGGTATGTACGCCTTAGTCGAAGACGCTTTGCGGGTAAGGGGGTGCTGGATGCATACCCTGATGGATCTGGAGATGCCGGAGCCCAAGATCAATACGATGCTCTTACGACGTTGTATGATGTTCTGCTCACAATCTCTCAGCTTCTTGCTCCATTTTGTCCGTACATTACCGAAGCGATCTATTTGAACCTGGTACCGGAAGATCACGGCTCTGTGCATCTGACCGACTGGCCGGAAACACGGAAACTAACGCAAGTGGAGGATCTCCTGCTAAGAAAAACTCGCATTATGCGATCTATCGTAAGCTTGGGAAATTCGATCCGCGCTGGAGCAAAAGTAAAAGTACGACAACCGCTCCAAAAAGCGACAATTGCACTACCTGCTTCTGAAAGGTCTGCAATCACAAGTGATGATCTCAACCTCCTTAGACAGGAGCTGAATGTAAAAGAAGTACAATTCGCAGAAGATCCTAAAGAGCTTGCTGAACCATTTGTGCAAGTTGATGCCAGAAAAGTGGGGCCTCGGCTTGGAAAGCGTGTTCAAGAAATTATCAATGCCGGAAAAGAGGGAAAATTTGAAGTACAACCGAGTGGATCAATTTTGATCTTGGATGAAACACTTTCTCCTGATGAAGCGACGCTTACATACCGTGGAAAAGAAGGGCAAGACGTAGCAGCAGATAAAGGAGTGGTTGTGAGTATTGATACTAAATTGAGTGATGATCTCCAGCGAGAAGGAGACGCTCGCGATATTATTCGCGGCGTTCAGCGCGTTCGAAAAGAATCCGGATTGGAATTCACAGACGAGATTTCACTTACAGTAGAAGGTGCCGAAGACATCCTTACAAAGCACAAAACTCTTATTGAATCCGAGACAAGATCGACCATCGGACCATGTGAAGGAGATGATCACACCATCGAAGTGGGAGATCGAAAAGTGACGATTCGCTTCATAAAGCGGTAAGATATCCGAGATGTCTTCTGAAAACTCCTCTCACCTCCCCCTCAAACTTGTATTCAAGTTTGCTCTCAATGTAGCTTTGGTATGGGCACTTTCTGTTTACCTTAGCCAATACTTTGGGTTAACCGGTGGTATTCCGGCATACGTAATTGTCGGTGCGTTGATTTCTCTTTTGAATATTTTCTTTCGCCCTATTCTCAATCTCATCACACTTCCCTTGCGATTCTTTGCGACGATTGTTGCTGTAATAATCGTTAATGGAGCATTTCTGTATGTTATCCATCTCTTTACGTTGAGGATGGATCCGAGCCTTGTACGATTGGAAATTTACGGCGGACCTTGGGGTTGGGTAGTTGTGGCAATTTGCTTTGGATTTGCCAACTGGCTCCTCAAGGAGATGTTTAAGTAAAGTTACAAACTCTTCCCAATAAAATCATTGAGAGCCCAGCTCATACCTTTTATCGCTGCATTTGGTGGAATTTCATGATGCGAAGAGACGACACCAAACTCTTTATCAGTTTTCTTCCAGCCAAAGACAATAAAACTTGGAACATTAAGTTCTTTGAGGAAAGCCTCTACTTTCTTTTGTACTTCTTCTTGATCCATGAGAGTTAAGGGGAAATTACGAGCTAATCCAGCGGAAAGTCAGTGCACCCAGTGCTCCACCAAGCAGTGGCCCAAGAAGGTATGAGAGCGAAAGTGAACCAAGTCCAAATGCAACTGCGGGGTTTAAGATTCCGCTACTCAAAGAGGAAGCTATAAGAATACCTACGAGCAGTGAACCTCCAACAATCAATCCAGCCGCATCATCCTCTGCTTTTCCGGTAGCAACAGAAGCTACACCAAACGTTAGAATAAATGCACCGATAGCTTCTCCAAGAATGATTTGTGGTGATTCTGCCCCTACCAAAGGAATAGTCGCAGTCATAGAGAGTACAAGTAGTGTTGCAAGCCCTGCACCAATACATTGTGAAGCAACGTAGAGAAGGGCATCTTTTGTACCTATTTGTTTAATAGTCCACATCCCCAAAGTCACTGCAGGGTTGATATGCGCACCCGAAATTCCTCCTATCGTGTAGACGTAAATTCCTACAACAAGTGCTGCTACTACTGCCGTGGAGAGCGGGAAGACAAAGAGTAGTGATAACGAAACTGCCAGCGTCAGCGAAAATGTTGCCAGCGCTTCTGCTGCGTATTTTTGGGAATTTTCGAATTTCATGAGGAAAGGGGAAGTTGAGTGAAAGTATACCACTCATGTATCATAGATGTATCCCTTCCTTCAAAACTCTAGCATCGCTGCTTGGTATAAGCCTCTTGTGTGTAAGCTCGTCTGCCCATGCGCGCTTTTTTGATGTCTCTTCCGAGCACCCATACTTTGATGCTATAGAATTTCTCTTACGGGAAAGTATTGTCCAAGGGTACGAAAATAGATCCTTTCAACCAGATCGCAATATCAACAGAGCAGAGTTTACAAAGATTCTCGTCACTGTCCTCTATCCACAGAGTTACATCGATAGCTGTATCGAAGATCTTCCAGAACCCGAAGAAGGGGCGCAGCAAGTTATGCCCAAGTTCGCCTTTCCAGATGTGCCTCTCGACGCGTGGTTTGCTCCTTACATCTGTACTGCATGGTCTAATGGAATCGTAAGTGGATATCCTGATGGACGGTTTCGTCCAGATGAAGGAGTAAAATTTGTAGAGTCTGCAAAAATGGTTTCGCTTGGTTTTGGTCTAACCGGACTTGAACTACCAAACTTCGGAGCAGGAAACGTGCTGTGGTATACGCCATACGTAGAATTCCTTGCAGCTCAAAATGCTATCCCCTATTCCATTAAGGATCTGCCACAACCTCTTAATCGTGGAGAAATGGCAGAACTTATTTATCGTATGAAAGATTATCCTTTGCGCCTAGGGCCTGCTCCACAGAAATCGAAAGCTGCAGAGGATGTTATCTACCCTGTTAACTGGAAAGAGTATGAGAGTCATAAAAAACTCTTTTCGTTTTCGTATCCCAATGTCTGGCCAGATCCACACATGCTATCGCGTGGTACATATGACGGTAGAAGCCCCTACATTGCATCGGAGTGGACAATGTACTTTGGTCCGAAGAATGGAGATTGTGTTGGTGAGCAAGACTGCATTCATCGTGCAATGTGGATAGACGGATACAACACAGAAGACTCCGAAGTTATTGTCGATGCAGTGCTGAATGATCAATACTTTATAGAGCTCGAAGAAGAAACCATCATCAACGGAATGCCAGTACTCGTCATCTTAGAAGAAGTAAACAAGTGTATCGACAAGCGCGCCTTCTTCTTTGGAGAACATTGGATCTATACGTTAAACATCGCATGTGCAGGCCAAGACGACAAACTCTTTAACTTCTTCGATCAAATTGCGCAAAGTATTAAGCAGATCGAAGAGGTGCCGCCAGAACATCGGAAGTAGTAGATAGAGGAATCCTCGAAACAAACTGACCGCAGTTGCTACCAATTTGATTTTCTTCCAATTCTCCAATACTCACCAGGCTTTGAAACCCTCGAGAATCAAGTTCAGAGACAAGCTGTGAAACAGATCGACCGTCATCCGGATCAAGTTTGGTCTTTAAGTCATTGCTTGTAGCCATTTCTGTAGGATTAAGTGGCGTGAGTTTGATGATAAATTTTTCTGGATTAAAGTTCTGCGCAATGACACAGGGGTCAATCGGGTAGTTATCCATGACAATAAAATTCAGTGTGATCTTTCTATCTCCTGCAACAAAAAACTTGTCACCGAATGCTGCAATATCCTCAAAACTCATTTTGCGAATAGGAATAAGCTGATCACGACGCTGTTCATCTGTAGTGTGAATAGAAAACTGCATTTGAAACCTCCCCTCTCCATACAAGCGATTTTTGATATCAGTGAGTTTCGCCAGATATCCCCGATCATTCTTGGGGGCAACGGTAGAAAATGATGGAATGAGTCCAGGTGCGTCATAACGTGAAGGTAGTTCTTCCAAAACATCAAGAACAGCCGGATTAAATACCGGCTCTCCCATGCGCGTAAACTGAATTTTGAACTTCTTTGAGGGAATTTTTTTGTCCGGATACCTGCGCAACACCATGTGGTCAATTTGAGCAAAGATTTGATCCTTGCTTAATATTCCGTGACATTCCTGTCCTGCATCACACATGAGACATTTTACAGGACATCCGATAAGACATGATAGAACCAACACCCATTTTTCCTCTCGCGTAAGCGGAGGTTGAATGGATTCAACAAACTCAATTGCATGATGATCAATTTTTCCTACATAGACCTTTGCAAGATCATCTGTACCAACTTCACTAATAATCTGCATAATTATGAATAATGAGTAATAGAGGAAGTAATATCCATCGCAATACGAAGAGCATCTCCCATGGCAATGTGCACCTGACGTTGGTGCTTGTTTTTTACATCACCAATTTGATAGAGACCTAAGTAGTTCTGCATAGGAAGCAGAGGGTACCGAGGTTCCCTTCCTACTGCAATTAATACGTAATCTGTTTGAAAGTTATCTGTATCGCACTGCACTGTAATACTTTCACCATCTTCGTGCATCTTCCTGGGGGTGATGTTCGTAAAAACCGGAATATCAAGCTCTCTTGCTCTTGTGGTAAGAAGTGAGAGGCACTGCACTTCTCCCCGCGTAATAATAGTTGGTAAATGCCCTAAACTTTTCAGTTGAATTGCATAATCAAATCCAATATCTCCCCCTCCGATAATAAGAATATCCTTCCCTTGCTCTATCGTAGGAAGATCAGCAATTTCGTAAAACACTTTTTTGTTCGTTAGAGATTCCTCTCCGGCAATTCCTGCTGTCTTTGGCTTTGTTCCAGTAGCAATTATCACATTACTACTTTTGTACGAGTTCTCTTTTGTCTCCACAACAAAATTTACACCAATCTTCTTCACTTCAATGACCTCTTCTTTTGTAAGAGAAATTTCTTGCTCTGCTATCTGTTTCTTAAAAAGTTCAATGAGATCCTTCCCAGATATTCCACCGGTAAACCCGAGGTAATTCTCAACCAAATTTGCATTACGCAGAAGTCCTCCTACCTCTCCTTTTTCGAGTAGTAGCAGCGAAAGCCCTGCTCTCTTTAGCTGTACTGCAGCTGCTATTCCCGCAGGCCCTGCGCCTATAATAATGCAATCGTACATCACGATACGGAAGAGAAATGGAGTAGTTGATCTGCAGTTATCGGTGTAGCAAAACCACAGGATAGATTAAGAAGACTTGCAAGATGCATCTGCTCTGTAAATGCTGCTGTAGCATCCATGACAAAAAACACATCCATTCCAAGATTAAATGCTTCCCTTGCCGTTGTCTCGCAACAAAGATTACTCAGTACTCCGGTAACAACAAGTTGTGAAATATTCTGACTCTCAAGTATTTTTTTGAGATCTGTTCCCGAGAATGAATTATATGATGATTTTCGTAATACTGTTTCTCCATCTTTCGGAGCTAATTGATCTACGATCTTACACTCTTTGGATCCTTCTACTACAGATCTCCCCCACCAGTTGCCTATCGGATCTGCCTCCCCTTTTTCTACTGCAAAGTATGTAAAAATCACGGGAAGATTGTCTTTTCTATACGCTTGAACTAGCTTTTGGATATTTGGAGTGATGGCTGCGGCTGTGGGTACGAATGCATGGGATGTGGACCCTAAAAAATACTCCTGCATATCAATAACGATGAGAGCTGAATTCTTCCTATCCAACGTTTTCCAATGCTTCCTCGTCTCCTCAAGTGCTCCTTCCCATGAGCGCAACTTCTGTGCAGCATTTTTTCCGGTGAAATATAAATTTTTTTGCATAGGGAAGTGAGTGTAGAAGAGGCTTTATAAGAATCCAAGCCATCCTCTATTTCGCTGTTTGTTCGCGCATCCACAAAATGTCCACACCTTGTCGCATCCGGTCTCTGACTTACACAGAACCAGTTCTTCCCCGAGGGTGATGTTTTTCCAGAGGGCAAATGATACTGCGTGACTCTTTACTCCTAGGAGGAGAACACAGACGAGAAGCACGATGGCAATTGCTAAGTATTTGTTGATACGTACATGGTACAATTACTGCGTATGTATCGCACCAAAGAGTTTGTTATTCTTGCAGTTGCTACTCTCGTCTTAATTCTCGAGTGCTACTTCGTGCTTCTTCCTCAGCCACTTCTCTTTTTCGTCTCCGCGTGGTTCTATTTACTGCTCATTCCTGTCGTTACCCTTCTCCTTCTTGGAGAAAGTATTAGACACTACGGATTTTCATGGAATACATGGCCGTTTCGTACCAGTCATACAGTTCTCATCGCACTAGGCATATTGCTACTTGTCATCGGTTCTTCTGCACTTCCTCAGGTACAGGAACATCACGCTAGTAAGACACCAGCTCTTCCTTCTGTAGGGAAGATGGTGATGATCTTTGGGTGCCTCTACTTTGCAGAAGAATTCTTCTTTCGAGGTTTTCTCCTCTTTGGATTACGAAAGCAATTTGGAGAATTCTCTATCGTACTCCAGGCAGTTCCTTTTGCACTGTTTCATATAGGAGGCCCACCAATAGAAGTAATCTCTTCGTTCTTTGTTGGGTTACTTCTTGGTCATATCGCCTACAGAACAAACTCTTTCCTCCCCTGCTTCCTTATTCACTGGGCAATGGGATCTCTTCTTTTTGCTTTGA
>DJKT01000027.1:8478-13110 GCA_002436205.1 Candidatus Peribacter sp. UBA6535 | reverse complement strand
TGGCCGCCCTAATAGGACGTGCCGGAATGTCATTATTGCGAGAATATATCAAAGAAATTCTTAATGAAAGTATTGAGTTTCGGACGCTTGATTCTCCCCTTAAGTACAGGCGTGCTTCAAATATAAAAAGAATAGCGCTTTGTGATTCTTCAGTAATAGAGCCTAATCCATCCCGTGATGCATACTTCAACCAAAGACAAGAGATGGAATATTATGGCGCTTCGGGTCGACGATTAAAGAAACCGAGAAAGGGCCAGCTGGTTCCCGGGGTTTCTGATGCTTGCGTTATTGGATTTTTAGACTACCACAAAGAAGGCGTTTCGTCAGGCGGAAGTGATATGTGGTACATCGACTATATGAAGACTCGTGGTGATAAAGGTGGCCAAGGGACTGCCAGCATGCTGATTGATGAATTTTATAACACTGTTGCCAAGCCTGGTGACAACGTTAGTTTTGGTAAGATGATGCGGAAAGAGATCGGTCACCTCAAAGACAAGATGGTAGACAAGTATCCAGAAGTTAGCACTAGAGGAGCAGTGAATTTCTAATGAAAATCACAAGACGACAGATTAGACAGATCATTGCTGAAGAGCTTGCGCTCGATCTTGAGGTTGGAGACATCATACTAACCGGTCGCTTCAAGAACAAGCGAACGGTGGTCAAGAAACTTGGTACCGATGACCTGGGCCAACCGACTGTGAATGGCATGAAAGTGTTAGCGTTCAGGATTGAAAAATTGATGCCGAAAGAGAAGTGGAGCAAGAAGACAATCGCCGAACTTGAGAAGGAAGAGGAAGATAAGAAATGAGACTAACTGAATCTGCTTTGCGACATTTGATACGCAGGACGCTGTTGGAAAAGAGCTGGGCTGATTTCCACGCGCCCAAGGGGAAGACCATCCCTATTGATCCCACAGATTTTGCAACCAACACTCCGAACGTGCGTGACTTGGATGAAGAAATATTTGACCTGATACAAATCGCATATCAAGATGTCGAGCTAACGCCGGCGTCGGAAGAGGGCCCAGCGACATTTGGTAATATCAAGATTCAAAGTCCAGGGGATCTACCCTACAAATATACTATTATGAAGGGTGCCGACATAGATGAAGATCCCGACCCCGATTATTTTCGTGGCGGAAAGATGGTCAAGGGCCGATTCAAGCTAGGAATCGTTGGTCATGACGGAACCCGTGCTGCAATCGATCGCTATCTTGAAGAGACAGCAGCAGACCTAAAAGCTGGCGCGATTGCAGAAATGTCAGGGAAGATTGCACATATCATGATCACCCGACATGGAGTTCCTGCAGTTCAGACAGAGGAGGCCGTCGAAGCGATGTTGGGTAAAGATGTGGACTGGCGGGGCCGGCATCCGGATGAGAAATATGCAGCTAGATACGGGCCCGATTATGAGACCTGGTATTGTCGTGGTATCTCTGGGGCATGTGGCGGAGAGCACATGAAGATTCTGCTGGGAGGCATATGATGCGATTACTGAACGAATACGCAAGGGAGATCATGACATCGCAGGTTAATCCTGGATATCTCGATCTGTATATCCGCGGTCGAAAAGTAAACGCCGAAGTGGCAACAACAACAGAAACGCGAAATCGTGGGTTGATGCACCGGGATTCGCTTGATGAAAATGGTGGGATGCTGTTTGTTTTTCCAGACACTGATTATCGTTCGTTCTGGATGGAGAGCACGTACATTCCACTTTCTATTGCTTACCTAACCGAAGCGGGAACGATTATTAATATAGAGCGGATGCACCCCCACAACAGAACTTCAGTACGATCATCAGCTCCCGCCAAGTATGCCCTCGAGGTGAATGCAGGGTGGTTCAAACAAAATAGGATTCGACCAGGTGATACGGTCGACGGACTTCCGAATTTTACTGAGGCGACAATACGGGAAGCAATAGTACTTTTGGAAGATGCGGAACCCAATGTACTTATGCGTGATGTCGATGATATTCTTGATGATGCAATTCTTTCTGCTGCTCCAGAAATCGTTCGAGATATTCGTGAAAGAGAAGTTGACGAAGATATTGACGAATTTATCGACGGTGCCCTTCATGGGGATTGGGATACTAAACAGCAGAACTACGCTGATCCTCCTGTGGTAGGTGAGCCTGTCGAGGTGATGGATGCTGGTGACAACGAAGAAGTGACAGAAATGTATCGTCTCGGATATGACTGGGGGTGGAATAATCCAGGAAAGCTTCAAGATGCCGAGAACATTCCAGCTGGTATTCGTGCAGAGATGGTTGAGTATGCTTTAGAAAATTTTAAGAGTCGAGTGACAGAAGAGTTCGTTGTCGACGCCCTCGAAAAGACAGTTGGGTACGTCAAGAAACAAATGGGCGATGTCCATCATCTCCTTAAGAAAGCTAAGGAGAAGTTTGGGTGGAAGGTCGCGCCAGCCATAGTGAGTATTGAGGTTATTGAGCATGCGGTTTTACCAACAGCACTCGGTGCGATTCACCCTATATTTTATGGACTAGCCGCAGTTCCAACTGTTGAAATTTTAGCTGCGGCGGCGTTGGCAATCGCGAAAGCAAGAATGCCACCCGAGGAAGTTCGTGAGCTTCCGCCTGGACACCTTGATTGGTACGAAGATGAATATAGCAAGAGAGCTGCTAACGAGTCTACACTTCGTGAGTATGTAAGAACTTTATTGATAGAACAGAGTAGGTGATCCATGAGCCTTCTCCGTGAATACGTGAAAGAATTGCTCGTAGAGAGGGACGTCCTCGCTACAGGTATGTGTTTCCCCTTTGCGTATCAGAAAGCTGAGGAGTGGTTTGAAGCGCACTTTACGAAGGGCGGTCGCGGTCGAGGAGTAAAGAGACATCCCGACCTAAACGATAAGAGCAAGTTCAAGGTTGTTCATGGCACGGTAACAGATAAGTGGAAACAACCCGCCAAGCCGGTCGTACATGGTTGGGTTGAGATGGGTGACCTGGTCTTTGACGACCAATCAAAGATAATGAAGCCTGATGGTGTACCGAAGGATGTCTATTACGACATGTATCAACCAGTTCCGAGTAAAGAATTTACTGCAGAAGAAGCCGTAGTCAATTGTATAAAGTACGGTGGCGAGGGTCCATGGGACGAAGAGTTGTGGGCTCAGATGCAACAACGTGATGAATGGCTCCGGGAAGCGTTACTACGAGAAGCTACTGCGGTCCGTGAGCCGTTAAACCTCTCTGTACCAGAAGACTTGAAAGATATCCACCGTCGTATGCAGCAAGCGGGAAAAGAATTATATGTCGTTGGAGGTGCTGTTCGTGATACGTTGATGGGGAAGACTCCCAAAGATTACGATGTCGCTACGAATGCAACTCCAGACCAGGTGATTCGAATTTTACAGAGCCATGGCAGACTCAGGCTTGACTTAACAGGAAAAGCTTTTGGTGTGGTGAGAGTGAAGACCCCCGACAAAAATGAATACGAGATTGCAACATTTAGAGAAGATATAGGGTCAGGGCGGCGACCTGAGGGCGTGGCATTCACCAGTATAGAGGGTGATGTAAAAAGACGCGATCTGACAGTGAACGCGTTGTTCTATGATATGAATACAGGCGAGGTCGTTGATTACGTCGGTGGAATAAAAGACATTGAAGACGGCGTAATTCGAGCCGTTGGAGATCCAGCCCAACGTTTTGATGAAGACAGACTACGTATTTTACGTACTATTCGATTCGCAGGCCGAATGGGCGCAGAGCTGGATCCTGCTACAAAGGCTGCAATTCTTAAAGACAATAGTTTGACTGATGTTAGTCCAGAGCGTATAAGGGAAGAATTTCTGAACGGTGTTAGTTCCGCTGCTAACCTTGATCACTTTATAAGCCTGATAACAGAACTGGGATTGTTTGAGCAGATATTTCCGGGTCTTCAAATTACACCACTAACCGGGACAGCGAACGATCCATACGTACAGGTCGCAGCATTGCTGGGTGACAACAGTCCACAAGACACCCACCGTGTGCTGGAAGAGATGCGTTACTCTCGTAAACAGATTGTTCTTATTAATTTTTTGATCAGATTGAAAAGTATTACAAAAGAAACCGCGCCCCGATTAAAGAAGGACTTCATCCGACACAAGATTTCTATCAATAACGTTGAGGACTTCGCTGCAGTTACTCCCCAACTTTCTGATCGTCTTATCCAGGGGTTCCTAAAATTTGCCTCGAATCCACCAGCGAGTAATCCGCAAGAGCTTATGGCTCAAGGCCTTGCGGGGGAAGCGATAGGACAAGCGATGCAGACAGCTGAAAGTGATGCGTATTCAAGCTTGGTTGGTGAGTTAAGACTATACATACGAGGACTGTTATGAAGATGTACCACGCAACATCACCAACAAACGCTCGTGATATATTGACGAACGGCCTTGAGGTTGACGCTGCTGGTGAAGCGGGCTACACGCAGGTATACGCTCAATGGGCAGATCAGCTTTATGGTATGCGACCTGTATTTCTCTCTATTAAAAAAGGAAAATTTGCTGGTATCCCGCTGCTAGTCGACACAACTGGAATTCCACTCGTTGCAGATTTAGCTGCAATTGCTGATCTTGGAGATGAACCGCCGAGTATGGAAGACGGAGAGTTAATTTGGTGGGATGGTATGGG
>DJKT01000027.1:0-8074 GCA_002436205.1 Candidatus Peribacter sp. UBA6535 | reverse complement strand
AGTTACGGGAACAGCGGCAGTACTGGAAGACATTCCACCTGATAGAATCAAGATCGCCACGTATAATGAAGCTTCCTTACGTGAGTATATAAGAGAGGTACTGAACGAAGAAGTGGGCCGCCAAACGGTTGGAAGCGTTTTAGATGCTTTGGGAGTTATCAAGGGTGTAGATGATGAAGCCCAGCGTAAAGAACGTATGAAGCAGCTCGCTAAGAAAATTGGTTGGGAGATGGTTAAATTTATTCCTGTGGTTGGGAAAGGAATTAAGATGGCCAAGACAATCGGTGATATTTACAAATTAGCAAAAGACACTCCCGATGATCTGGCCACGAAAGACAACGTCGTTCTAGACATGCTGGATATTGATGATAAGTATCAGCAAATGTTGGATGATCGGCTTGAAGCTGCATTCGATGAGGTCGTGATTCCTTGGCTCGAAAGCCTCCCACCAGATGCTCCACTCCCTGACATGAATGATAAATTGGAGGCTTGGGTTAATCAAAATTTCGATGAGCGAGGAATCCACGGCGCAGCCGGGGGCGTACAAGAAAATGTCGAGCTATCGTTACGACAGTACGTGAGGACAATGCTGGAGTCCGGTGAACTCGGTCGCCAAGTGTTCGCAGACAGAGCACCTATGGGTCGGCATATGGGATCCGAAAAAGACACAGAGCTAGAAGAACGAATTTGGACCGCTTTGTACAGGCATCTTCATGGCCTTAATTCTAAAATACCCCAAAATTTGCTAGATGCGATAGTAAGTTTTTCCAAAG
The DNA here is from genome assembly GCA_002436205.1 of Candidatus Peribacter sp. UBA6535. Classification (GTDB taxonomy): domain Bacteria; phylum Patescibacteriota; class Gracilibacteria; order Peribacterales; family Peribacteraceae; genus UBA2170. Next base: position 7,301 of record DJKT01000027.1, on the reverse strand, counting down.
ATCCAGCTTATAACGACGTTTTCATACTGCATACGAGTGGCGACGCCTACCGCGGCTTGGAAGTTTCACAAGAATACTTGGATGAACACGCGCCTGGCTGGAAAGAAGCAACATGGCCAACATCAAAACTTCACTGGCAGTGGTCTGATGTTATCCCGGTTGATTTCGAATATCAAAACCGGAATGAATCAAGAACAGTGTCTTCATGGACTCCATCAAGAGACGTGGCCGAGCAGTTTGGCCAGGCTGGGCACGGTATGGTAGGAGTAGTTTTGATCGCAGACTCGGCGACGAATACGTTTCTTGACTTGAAGGAATTGTACAGATTCGATCGTCTAGACGACTTTCATTGGGAAGAGGAGATCGTCGGATTTGGTTCCATTCGAGTTAAGGGAATTAAAATCTTGAAGAAACTTGGGGGGTTCGGATGAGACTACTTCGTGAATACATAAGAACATTGATCGAGTGCGCCGAAGAGCCGGCCATGCAACCAATAATGGATCCCCTCTTTAATATGAGGGAGATGTGTAAGGAGTTTACTCTTCTTGAGGATCATCTGAACCAGCCGGATATGCAGTGTCATGATTGTATCAACAAGCATCTAATGAAGTGCGAGGCTCTGGCTGAAGAGGCGTTATCACTTGATAACCAAAACCAGTATCCGTTCATTAAGGCAATCCCTAATATGATTCGAGGGTGGCATAAACATGTTCTTGATGGCGGGTCTCTTGAAGACCTCGCATTAGCAATTCGTCCAGTTCGCAAAGAGCTAACTCCATTTGTGGCGGATAGGTTTGAGGCAGTATGAAATGAACCTACTCCGTGAATATGTCGACGTCCTTCCAGAGGAAGAGCTCCACCCAAGTCAGATGAAGACTGTCGGTGAGATCTTGGATCTGATCGAGCGCATTCAAGAAGAAACAGACGAAGCCGGCCGTCGGGCGCGTAGTGCAAATGTCGGGATTGAATTCATAAAGATCGCCATGGGGGAGATACCACTCGTTGGTGGTGCGCTTGGTGCCGCAGATGGATTATTTGCCATGTACCAAGCGGGAAAGAATGAGGAACACACCTGGGCCGAGCTGGAAGAGTATCCCATTCTGGCTCGGATGAAGATGCACCCTTCTTTGGCCAAGCACCTCGATCCTGTAACGCTGAAAGAAATTGATAAAGCATATCAAGGTTATCTCCGCGGTCTTGGACGTGAGACACGAGTTAGCGAAATCGCAGATATCGATAATTTTGCGCGCGACTGGATCATGGGCGATACAGATAGTAAGCTCAGCGTGGAACTTTTGCGCGAGTATATCCAAGCTCTGCTCACCGAAGATGTAAGAGAGCTAATAATAGAAAAAGATAATTCAGCCGGCCCGGGTTTCAAGAATATCTTTCGTGGAATGAAGATTGATATGCCCACTACAAACTTAGCTTCGCAAATAAGAAAGGTCGCTAGAGGCCAATCTTCTGGGCTAAGTGAACGTGAAGCCGGCTCGTTTATAATGGCTCAGTTAAAAAATGAAGAGATTGGTGAATCATGGACGACAAATATAGATATTGCTTCGCACTTTGCTGATGTATGGAGTGCAACCAACCGAGGTAAGACTCTTCATGTAATGTTTTGGGGTAAAGTACCAAATGACTTTGGCTATGACCCGACAATGACCGGAGAAGAGCTACCATACTTCGAAGATGAGAGTGAAGTAAGGATTCCGAAGGGCGAAGAAATAGAGATAACTTCTGTTAATGTCTTTATCGCTGATAAGAAGGGTGGTAAAAACGCATTCAAGTTCAGACCAGTAGCTTATACTCTGGGTAAGGTGAAGGCATGAGGTCAATTCCGTCAACAAGTGTCGGTGGAGATTGTTACGAAGCCGCTGGTCAATATATGATGGAGAATTGTACGTTCGGTAAGAGCGATTGTGGCCTTACTCTTGTGCACGGCGAAGTTATGGGCCAAGGTGCTATTGCGGGTGTGCCATACGGACATGCGTGGGTACTAGATAGCGGGATTGTGATAGACAAGTCTAATGGAAGAGACCTCTCATTACCAATGCAAATTTATTATGCGGTTGGACAGATTGATAGAATTGGCAATATCATTGAGTACTCATGGGAAGAGGCTCGCAAGAAGATATTAGATCACGGACACTGGGGACCTTGGGATCTTGAGACTGAGAGTGGATTGTGAAAAGAGAACCTCAAATATTCACGACTATAGATGACCAAAACGTTCCGGTTGGGGATGTTGTGCTGGTCACTCTCGAGCAGGAAGAGATACAAGAAACCTTGCTACGTGAGTGGGTGAGAGGATTGTTGACTGAAGCAGCCAAGGGCCCGCAGGATCTGCCAGACGGTATTTTTGTGAAGATATTTCTAGACAACGATGGCTACGGTGATATCGCGGAAGTTCAGTACGTGGAAGATGATGGTAATTCTGTTGGATGGGGATCCAGACCCACTCCGGAGGGCACACCCTTTGGAATAGTGATGATATATAAACCGACCGAGAAGGAAGCCGCTACAGCAGGTCAGTGCGAAGACGCTTGGATGGTACTAGATTCATCTGCTGTACCCGGCTGGGGCCCGATGCTCTATGATGTGGCTATGGAATATGCGACGCTGAATGGTGGTGGGTTGATTTCAGATAGAGGAGTGGTATCTAATTCTGCCAGAAAAGTCTGGGATTACTACATGAACAATCGTCCGGATGTCACAGCTCATCAGCTTGATGATCTTGAAAATACTCTCACGCCAGAAGAGGAAGACAATTGTAATCAGAGAGTTGCTGGTTATAGTTCGGTCACACTTCATGCGGCAGGCAAACCGTCGGATATGGACTGGATCAAGTCTCCCTTGAGCAAGCGGTACACAGCTCCACCCACAATGATGGACAAACTCAGCGCAGCTGGGAAGTTGATGGAATCATGAATCTGCTCCGCGAGTACATAAGAGAATTATTGACTGAAGCTGCCAAGGGTCCACGGGATCTACCAGATGATGTACACATCGCCATCGAACCCCATGCACATGGCCGCGGTGCAGTAATTCATTATGTTGATGAAAGCGGGAAAGGTCTTAGCGCTTCTTATGACGGTCCCTGGGGTGAGGTTTATGTATCTAACATCAAGGGCCGAGAATACGGACCTTGCGGTGATGCCTGGAAAGTTTCGTCTTCCAATACTGGTCCAGGCTGGGGTCCGATGCTCTATGACGTGGCCATGGAATATGCGACCGAGATGGGGAGCGGATTGATTGCAGATAGAGATGCAGTTTCACCGGAGGCACGTAGGGTATGGGACTATTATCTTGGGAATCGCGGTGATGTTACAGCTCATCAGCTTGATAATTTAGACAATGAGCTTACCCCAGAAATAGAGGAAGACAATTGTGATCAGAAAGTCGCAGGATTCGATGTCAATCGACCATACGGCGATAGATATAGTCCGCGCTCGAAAAAGTTTGTTGACTGGACTAAGTCTCCTCTGAGCAAGCGGTATACAAAAGAGCCAACGACGTTGAATGCGCTCCGCGCTGATGGGAGGGTAATAGAACGATGAACCTACTACGCGAGTACATAGGAGAGCTTCTCCGTGAGTCTCATTTTCCTTTGACAGGTGGGGAGAAGGTACGTATCCACCACAGCCGTCAGGGCTCCCGAGCTGGCGAGAAGCCACAAATTAGTGGGTTTTCCCAACAAGTTGGCTTCAAGCCTAATGGCTTGTGGTATGAATGTCTGGATGGTAGCGCAATTGATTGGATCGAGTTTTGTACCGTGGGGGGGATGGGTGGCGCCGGCAGATACGACAGCTCATACGACGTCATTTTGAACGATTATGAGATTTTATTCATAACAGATAAAAACGATTTTAAGAAATTTGAGAAGATGTACGGTGTTCAAAACGCGCGTGGACGGGTTGACGCAATCGATTGGCCAAAGGTCACAAGCCACTACGATGGTATTGAGATTTGTCCGTACCGACGTGATATGCGAATGGACTCTGACTGGTATTACGGATGGGATGTCGCGTCAGGATGTGTGTGGAACGCGTCTGGAATAAAAGAGCTGGTAAGTGCAGAAGAGGGGTGTGAAGATGAAGCAGCCGCATAAATACACAAGGGATCAAAATGAACGTCCTTGAGTACGCAGCTCTCCAATATGAGCATGATGATACGCTAGCTCATCTTTGGCATGTCGAGCGAGATGGGGTACACTTCCTTTTATATTTTAAAGGTGGGGGATCGCTTTCATATGATGCGAAAGCAGCTGGTACCGAAGCCGAAATCAGTCGCGCCTTTGACCAGGAGATAGTCCGTTTCGAAAGCGGCACCTATCACAACGAAGTGTGGGAAGTCGTTTCGGAAACGATGGATGAAGACAGCGGACGGTATCTTAAAATATTTGATCACCCCACATTTGGTATTGACTGGGAAAAGGTAAGCGGTAGCATATCCGACGAGGATCAATTCTGCGACATGCTGGAAAAACAAATCAATACCTGGAAAGGAGCGTCACACAGCATGCCAGTTGGTAGTCATCCATACTGGCCAAAATTTCACGAGATGGTAAAAGCAGCAGTCCGTGAAAAGTACGGTAATTCTATTCGGCTCTATCGTGGTATTCACGGAGATCAAGCGCCTGATATTCTGGCTGGCGTACCTGTCAAAATGTTCCGATTCAGCTCCTGGACTTCTGACCTTTCGAGCGCTAGAGTTTACGCCGCCGGGAAAACCAAGCGCGGCGGTAGGGATTGGGTTGTGGTCCGTCGGAATTTTAGTCCAGAAGAAATTGCTTTTGCTCCCGTAACTCTAAGCGGTCCGTGCGAAAACCCGGATATCCTTATGCGACTGATGCAGGATGTTGAGCACTACGGCGATGAGTTTATCGTAAGTCTTTCCCAGCTTGTTCCCGGTGACTACAAAATAGCTGCGCAGCCCAAGGGGACAAGGGAGTCTTTTTTGCGTAAGTACATAAGAGAGCTGTTAGCGGAAGACCTCGCAAGCCGCCAGGAATTTGTAAAAGACATTCAAGCCAACCCCCAGTACCAAGAAAGAACAGTTAGCCAGGGGGACAAAGAAGCTGCATCGAAGATGTTTCAATCTGGTCGTGAGCTAAAGAAAGCATTTCATAAACACGCCGATAAGGCCTTCATGGATAGCCTGGTTACCATACATTGGGCCCAAGATGAGTATGACATAATAAAACTCCTCAAGGCGTCTAGCAAGGATGAACTGAGCACGAATGCCTATCTTCCAAACGAACTAGCAACAGGAGAATACGGAAATTACGGACTTCAGGTGAAGGGGCATATTTCTTTGCTGGCCAATAATATGGATGACGTTGTCACAGGTATGCAGTATGCGTATAGAAGCCAAATTGGTACGCACAGAACGAAGTCCTCTGGTATGAACAAAGGCGTAGCGAAGTCGTACTACCCACCTGAGTACGGACGTGATGACTGGGCCCCGATTGTACTCAGTAAAGAAGACTGGAATCCAGCTGGTGCCGGTGTCGGTGTATACGGGAATGAAGCATTAGTAGATAATTGGCAGCCCGTTGCTTTTGTCATAGCAGATGATCGACCGGTTCCCGTTAGGTTTAGGACGTATGCTGAAGATCGAGGGCTGGAAATTATACAGACTGGTCGGGGTGACGGATGAGTCTACTTCGTGAATACATACAAGAGCTGCTAACTGAGACTCCCACCTTGAAGAGCAAGGGAGATGAGAATTACTTCCGAGTTGAACTGGGAAGAATTGGATATGCCCAGGGCGGAACACATCTTAGATTCCGAGACTGCCAATCAGATGTTGATGCTCTAAAGCAAACGCCTGAATATCTTGCTGCAGAAAAGAAGTGGGCAAAAAATGCTAAGCCAAGAACAACCATAGCACGAGATGAAAATGGGAAGTGGGCCGAGATAGAGCTTGAAGGTAATACACCTTTCAGGCCAAAGTTCTATGATGTAGCAAACGCATGGATTCATGATGAAGGTAATCGCGGCAAAGGGCACGGTAAAGAAATCTACAAAGCATTCATAGACAAAGCTAGCGAGTATGCAAAAAGAAATGGCGGAGTGTTTATTGGAGCACATCACTGCACGTTAGGATCAGGTACGTCTGCTGCGGCCAAGCGGGTTTGGGAATCTATAACTAAAGACTACACATCATCCGGTGATGTTATCTTTATAGGATTATGAGATGAACCTACTCCGTGAATACATAAGAGCTCTTCTAGTAGAAGCCAATGAAGAAGTGCTAGAAACGACAGCTCAAGTCCAACCCGAGTCACAGATATTCTGCGATATGGACGGCGTGTTGGTGAATTTTGAGCAGGCAGTTGTTAAGCTCGTCAATGACCTCTTAGACGGTGGTCGTATAGCAGGTGTGGAGGTGAGTAAGGGATACGAAAAGCGGTTACGAAAGGTTCGCGAGACGCTCGGATCTGATTGGCGCGCGAAGGATAGACCAGATCTTGACATTAAGGTGGTACGAGATTTCATGATGGGTGCTATTGGAGCGAATCCCGGACCTCTATTTGCTGAGATGAAACCCTGGCTGGATGCGTTGGAGAAACTTTGGCCATTTCTTGCCAGTACAGGACGAACACTTAACATCTTGACTGCACCAATTGCGTCAAGGAATGATACAGTGATGTCATCTGCAGAAGGAAAGGAACTGTGGGTGCATAGATGGCTTAACCCTATCAAGCCCCCGAACGACGTCATTATAGCACCTGCTACAGAGAAGGTCAGGCATGCAACGACTAATGGCATTCCCAACATACTTATTGATGATAAGCTTACGACCGTCGATAGCTGGAATGCCGCCGGCGGAATTGGTATCTGGCATATGCCGGGTGGAAGCGTAGATACTGTGGAACAGCTAAAGGAATTAGGTGTATGAAAACTCAGTTGCACATATACGATTTTGATGCAACTCTTTTTATGAGTCCGATGCACCCCGACGATTGGGAAGGGCACATTGGTCATTGGTATGATACGTTACAATCATTGTCAGCGCCTTGTGTAATCGATCCACCCAATGACTTGTGGATAGGTAGTACAGTATCAAGTGCACATAGCAGTATTGCCGACCCCAGCGTGTATGCGATTTTGATGACAGGTCGGACGAGGAAATCTGAGCTTGTTGGTCGGATAACGGATCTTCTGGCGATGGGAGGGCTAACGTTTGAGGAGGTCTTGCTTAAGCCAACTGGAGATGTTAGAACTCTGCCATGGAAATCTTCTATGATAGAAGAGCTAGCTGCAAAGTTACCTGACTTGCAAGAGGTGCATATTTGG
>DJKT01000058.1 GCA_002436205.1 Candidatus Peribacter sp. UBA6535 | reverse complement strand
GTAAGGATCCATAACAGCATCAAAAATAAGCGCACGAGGTATCTCAGGATTTTGGCTTGAGTTAGGGCTCGGTATACGATCGATAACCGCCTGCAAGACATCACCGACACCCTCACCATTCTTCGCAGAGATCCGCAAGATATCCTCCCTCTCGCAGCCGAGCAACTTTACCACCTCATCGGAGACTCTCTCGGGGTCTGCAGCCGGAAGATCAATTTTATTGAGCACAGGAATAACGGTAAGGTCATGCTCCATAGCCATATAGAGCACTGCCAATGTTTGTGCTTGGATACCCTGAGCTGCATCCACGAGAAGAATTACACCTTCGCATGCAGCCAAAGACCTACTGACTTCGTAGCGGAAATCCGTGTGCCCAGGGGTATCAATCAAATTAAGCTGTATGCCATTAAACTTCATACGTACTGGCTGAAGCTTTATGGTAATTCCACGCTCACGTTCCAGATCCATTGTGTCGAGAAGCTGCTCCTTCATCTCCCTCTTTTCGAGAGTTCCCGTAATTTCAATCATCCTATCTGCTAGGGTCGATTTGCCGTGGTCTATATGCGCGATAATGCAAAAATTGCGGATGTTCATACAAGAAACATGGTATCTGCATTATTTGGCGAACAAAAGCCAATTCTCGTAATTTACTCCGAAGAGTACGGCTGCAACTTTTTCAAAAGCTCAAGATTTTGTAATGCGGGTGACTCTTTAGATATACGTCCACTCACTCTCCACGGAACACGAATTTGATGAGGAGAGTACCACTTTCTCGGATGGGGATTCCGCGAATTCGTGGGCTCGGGTCTCCAACGCCATCCTACGCCTGGGAAGTATGCATACTGCAAAGCAGAAGTATCTGATTCAGTTGATTTATTAATAATGTATACACCGTTCAGATTGGGATATCCCAATATACGATCACCAGCATCAAACCAACGGATATCTTTAGAAGATGCCTCATTGAACAACTCCATATTATTTTTGAACCATCCAGAAAGTGCCTCCCAGTTCTTCTCATCAATTGTCTCTCTTCGCCAATCGAGTGCCTTAAATAGCCGCTCAAGAAAATACTTTTTATTTTTTGCCTTCTTATATAGTGGCAAGAGATCATCCTTGAGCTTGGTATAATAATAGACAGGCCTATATCCAAGTGCATACTGAGCCTCTGCCGGCATCCACGCACCATCTTTTGACTGAGAGCCCTTAAATACATTGAGAACTCCCGCCAGTGATGCTTCATCTTGACCTTTTATAGGAGTCGTCACGACAGAAAAGATTACACTTTGTTCCCTATCAGGAAGTTCAAGAATTTCATCAATGGATTCCGCTCCGAATGCAATGCGCTCGTCTTTCTCGCCGGATTTGCGAAGAATCATTACGTAATCATCAATAGGATCCGCACCAAAAGTTTGCTGAGGAACCCGCATCAAAACACCATCTCTCCTAACAACTCCACCTCGATCATAGCGAAATGTACGAGTCTCCGGCTTGCTCTTAAGAATAACAATCGCATCTCCGTAGAGCCGGCGATACTCATTATGTCCAGGTACCCAGACAAATTGATCCACAGAAAGCTTCTTACGCTCAGCATTTTCTTTATTGAGCTTTGCAAAGACTGCTTCTCGTTCATTTTGTATCGTCTTGAAACGAGCACTGAGCTTTTCTGCAAGAACTGGATGTGCCCTCTGCCACTGAGCAAATGGAATATGTGAATCTGTATGACCCCGATCCGCAGCATCGTCCATGTTATACGTATTCGCTAGTGTATGGGAGATATGATGTCGATACGTGCTAACAGTCCACATACTAGGATCTTTATCGTCACAATGAAAATCCGTCAGTGTCATCATTGCAGAGCCATTCTTAGGAGCATAGTACTGCATCAACTTCAGATATCCTTTTTCTTTCAGCCTTTTACCAAATGCCATATTGAGTAGAGCTGGCATCACCTCTTTGGATTTTCTACGAAAACCCCTGTAAATGACCGGCCCCTGAATCTCTGGCGTAAGAAGAAATACATCCTTTCGAAGCCCACTAAGTTTCATATCACGAAGAAGGCTCCGGGATGCTTGCTTAACCTTTGTCTGTAATAGACTCTCATGATGAATACGTAGTGTGTCTGCTATCGAATCACGCAAAAGCATTGCCTGAAGTGGAGAAATCTCTGTCTCCTGATCAACGTGGTAACGAACATCAGCTAAAAGTACATTAATGTTGTGGTCCTTAGGCAAGTTTTCACCGGCAGATTCTGCAGCTTTGGAAAGTGCTCTGACTACAATGTAGGGCCTGATACTCGATGCACTCTTGATCCATAATTCGTTGCCAGCAGTACTTGTCATTAGCATTGCCAGATTCGGGAACCATATCGGAACATCTCTCGTATCAGGTTGTGCTTTTACTGACATACCCAAGTACTTACCGTAATCACCTCTCGAAAGCTTCCCTAGATAGAGCAACGTTCTCTTTTTACGAAGACGATGAACCATCTGTTCCACCAGCCCCCTTTTGTAAAGATCAGTACGCTCGTCAGGCTGTCCAATCCATTCATCTCTATCGTTATACATTTTTAAATTACGATAGATAGCAGTTTGCGTCGCGGTCTCTCGTGCGTACGTGAGATATTTTTTCCAAAGCTCCTGGAGTTTATCGTTCCCGCTTGCATCAATGTAGTCTCGAAGCCTGTGAATGGTGGAACTCACTGTCTCACCTGTCTCATAGTAATCTCCTTCTCCTCTAACCCATTTACGCACCTTAAACGAATCATTATCTATGAGTGCCTCAAGTGCACGATCATTACGACCGAGATTATTGTAGTCCACAATACTGTCACTGGTTGCGACATCAATTATCTGATCCAAATCGCTCAATGACACATCAGTATTTCTATCTTTCTCCAACTGAACTTCAAGAAGGCTACTCAGTTCTGTAGCCTGCCCTTTCATATGATCGACAAAGCCATTATGACGAACTGATTGCCTGGCTTTCCAGCGATCATCAATCTTTTCTAAATCCCAAACTCGTTTCATGATGGGATTTCCAGGCGCCCTATCAATCATCGTATTCCAGTCTTCTGCATCATGCACCAAATAATAATCCATAGCAGGCTCGTTTCCCTGCATCCATTCCTTCCAGTAAAACTTACTCCAGTCCACTAGTGATGTTTTTCGTAAATATTGCTCATTTCCCATACTCGGATGAGCAGTTTGATCTTCTACTGCAGAAAAAAGTGGTTCGATAGTAACAGCTCCAAGAGCCACACCAATGCTATTTTTGGTCGCACCATCCGGAATCTGTTCGCTTACCCATGCACCAGCTTTATCAACATACTCTGCACCAAAGAGCATAACTGCAAGAATTATGGCAAATTGAGCAACCGGATTTTTCATCCTACGACAAAGAAAACGTAGTGCTCCATACTCAGATGCAAGTCCAGCCGTAATTACCCTATTCATCACAACTGATGCCACTCTGCTTCCTGCAATAAATGTTGCAAAATTAAATGTTGCACGAACTTTGTCCGGACTATTATTCAGATAGACAGCCCAGAGAGCCAAGGTAAATGGATCTACGGATTTGAACAGCTCTTTCCACAACTCTCTTCTGAATCCTGCTAGTCCCTGTAACTCTTTCGGAAGCGGAGCATTAAAGCTTTCTGCTATTTGCTTGGGTGTCATTGTTTTTAGTCCTTCCCCCTTGGGTAGCGCTTTTCCTACTGCTTGACTTGCCTCTACACTACCACGCACCATGGCACGCTTTGTGGCATAGTCATGCCCTTTTAATGCAGCCGCAGCTCCACGGGCAGATTGACCACCTGATTCTAGAGCAGCTTGAGCAATTTCCTCAAAACCCTCGCTCATGACAATTCCGCTATATACCATAAACGGTGTTGCCGCCTTCTGTTTATTTGCTATCACCTGTTCGTAATATTCGCGCCATACCATGTAATTACTGACCGTCTCAGAAGCATCTATCCAATACGATGGATTGTCCTTCGTTTGCTTTTGTGAAAATGCATGGAGATCTTCTGTATCTATCATCATCGTGATAAGTCGATCAAGATAGTCTGTCACTTTCTTGTGTGTCGGCTGCATACGGCCATAGGTCTCTGCAAGCATTTCTCGTTGCTGCTTTGAAAAACGCTTATCACTTGCAATTGGGGCTTTAGGTAAATCAGTCTGAAGAGCACGAAGAAACTGCTCAAAATACTCCACACTAAATTCTTCAAGCTTAAACTCCTTCAATAGCCTCTTATAAACCTCTTTCCCTCTATAGGAAAAACGCTCAAGACGTTTAGAGCTTTCGAGAAATTCATTCAGCAACATTCGAATCTTGCGCAAGTCAGAGCTCGACGCAGTATCAATATTAGGACCAATCTTAAGAAGTGCAGCACGCTTCTTTACCATGGAGTCACGTAGTTTCGCAATGTTCCTAGGAAAAGGATAGGGATATGAGGGAACAGGGTTTGTAATTACATCTTGCAGATCATCTGCTAGTAATGTGGCGTTCGGTATGTACTCAGACCCCTGTACAGCAGTGAGATACTCCTCACGCCTCTGAAGATAGAGCGGAAAGGACTGTGTCCACTGTTCAAAATACTTTGGATCTACTTTCTCATAATCATTACGGTCATACTTTTCTAGATCCTCAAGCGTGGGGCGTAAAAAGTTATCGGTGTAAGAAGTGATATCTTTATTCAGCATCAGTAATTTATTCTTATCCTTAGCATCAGGCGATACTGGCGGAAGAGGCTTAACAGATTCCTTCATAAGAAGTGCAAATTGCTGAGCACTGTACTTATTATTTGCGTCAAGAATCTGCTGAAGTTTCGCTAGAGAAATTGACCGAAGTCTCTCTGCACAGGCAACTGCAGCAACACGAAAATCAATAAGTCTCTTTAGTAGTGCGAGCTGCTGCTTTTTATCAGAAGGAATACTGGAGGCTTTTTCAAGTATTTTCAGACTCTCAGCTTTTAATTCACCATATTGATCTTGCAGATCCTTGGGCAGCTTCTGAAGTTGTACACTATTAAATCGTGATAACATTGGCTGGAATTCCTCAATCGTATCAAGAATATTGGATGTCAAACTCTCCGACTTCTCAGGGTTTGATGCTAGATCTACATGTGGGGGCTGGTCCTTGTCCTCAGAAGGAGATCCGCGCACAGGATTTTTGTCTTTATGCCTGCTTTCTGATGATTGCTCGGACATGTATGTATTTGTTATTAGCGTCGCCCACCTTTAGGCTTAACATCTGGACCTCCACCCGGCTTCGGTTTTGGCTTTCCAGTCTTAGAATCTATGTCTACTTCTGTTTCTGTCTTTGCTACATTTTTGGGGCTAACCTTAGGGGGTTTCGGCGCAGGTTTTGCATCTCCAGTCTTAGTAGAACTATCCACCTCTTCCTCACCTTCAAAGCCTGACGGTTTCTCTTTGGATGTGCGAGGACCTGAGTCCTGCCCGCTACCAGCCTCAATTTCTGCCTTGAGTCTATTTAAACGAGCACGAGACTGACGCACTTCCGGACTTCCATCAAGCCAATTGACATCCACTCTTCCTTCTTTCAT
>DJKT01000013.1 GCA_002436205.1 Candidatus Peribacter sp. UBA6535 | reverse complement strand
GTAGTTGAATAGGGACTAGTAGCTAGCATTTAGGGATTAGGGAAGTTAGTATCCCCAAGTCCCTAGCTACCAACTACTAACCCCCAATGAGAACACGCTTCGCCCCCTCCCCAACCGGCATGCTCCACATTGGTGGACTGCGCACTGCGCTGTATGCCTATTTAATTGCAAAGCAGGAAAAGGGGAAGTTCATTCTGCGCATAGAAGATACCGACCAGGAGCGAAGTGTTGAAGGAGCAGTAGGAAATATTCTCACTGCACTACACTGGGCAGGAATACATCCTGATGAAGGGGTAATGATGCAAGATGGTGCTATAACCGAAGAAGGTGCGCACGGACCCTATATTCAATCGCAGCGGTTTGATCTGTATAGAGAACATGCACAGAAGCTTATTGATAAAGGGTTTGCTTACTATGCTTTTGATACCAAAGAAGAGTTGGATCACATGCGAGAGCAGGAGGCAAAAGCTGGAAATCCCGCACCAAAGTACGACGCATCGGTGCGCATGCGAATGAAAAACTCCCTCACACTCCCCGAGGAGGAGTGGCAAAAGATGATCAAAGATGGGGAAGCCTACGTCGTACGTATGAAAGTTCCCGAAGGAAACGTTGTGCGGTTCCAAGATGATATTCGCGGGAAAGTAGAGTTTCGGGGGATGGAAATTGATGATCAGATTCTCCTGAAGAGTGATGGGTTTCCTACGTATCATTTGGCAAATGTTGTGGATGATCATTTGATGGATATCAACCTCGTTATTCGCGGAGAAGAATGGCTCAGTTCCACACCAAAACACTTGCTGCTCTTTGAGTACTTTGGCTGGCAAGCCCCACGCTATGCACATGTGCCACTCCTTTTAAACCAAGGAGGAAGTAAGCTGAGTAAAAGACAGGGTGACATAGCCGTTGGTGACTACATCGACAAAGGGTACCTCCCCGAAGCTGTCGTTAACTTCATCGCTCTACTTGGATGGAACCCTGGAACGACTCAAGAGATGTTTACAATGGAACAATTGATTGAAAGTTTCTCACTCGATCGTATTCAAAAGGGTGGAGCAGTGTTTGATACAAGTCGACTCGACTGGTTCCAAGGGCAATGGATGCGCAGTCAATCACCAGAAGATTTTGCTGCACGTATTCAACCGATCGTTTCCAAAAAATATCCGGAAGCCGCAAAAGATGATCAATTCACTGCGCGCGCGACACTGATTCAAGAGCGCATTACCTTTGATAAAGAAGCTCCCGAGATGCTTTCGTACTACTACGAAGAACCTGCAATAGATATCGATATGATTGCGAGTAAAAAACAAAAGCTCGATAAGAAATCTGCAAAAGAAATGGTCAATCTACTGATAGAAACATTAGAACCTCTGGATGATTTTTCTGAAACCTCTCTCCACGACACACTGTTTGCTGTGTGTGAGAAGAAAGACATCAAAAAAGGACAGCTCCTCTGGCCTCTCAGATCTATTCTCACAGGACTTCCCTTTAGCCCCGGAGCATTCGAAGTCGCTGCAGCCCTAGGGAAAGAGAAGACGATAGAACGTCTAAAAAATGTTCAATGTTTGCTATAATCCTTATATGAAACACTCCTCAGTCATCATAGGCCTTCTCACCATCGTTCTAATCAGCTGCTCTCCCGCGACTGAGCAAAGCCCATCAGGAACCACAATTGAAGAAGTACTGAGTACACTATATGCCGTACCAGCAGCTGAATTAACGATTGAAAAGAGGCAACAAGTAGATCGCTTTATGTCTGGCAGGGTAACCATAGGTAATGGGCCTGGAGGTGGAGTATTTTACGCTGTGAAACAAAATGATCTGTGGATCATTGCCGCACACGGCAACGGTCTTCCAGAGTGCTCTGAGTTGGACCCCTATGGATTCCCTGCAGAGATTGCAGAAGTGTGTCTCACAGAAGATGGTAGTGTGAAAGAAAGATAGGTACAATGATCATATGGACGCAAAACTCAAAACCGACCACGGCAAAGCAATCGTCGAAGGAAAAACCGCCGTGCCGTTTAAAACATTCGTAGGCCTTGTGCTGCAACGCAAAGTCTTAAACCTCTTTAAGCAATGGGGAAAAGAGCCGGTAATAATAGATTCCGAACTTCTAACAGACCTTGCCTCTGCCCCACAAGACAGCCAAGAGAACAAAGAACAACTCGTAACCGTAACACTCGGCGTTGGAATCTTAGTCGGAATATTTGTCCTTACCATTGCGCAAATTGCCCTTGCTCCTTGGGGTGTGTACCTCAAAGAGCGAGAGTTACTCATTATTGCAGGAGTTATTTTAGGTCTCGGAGTACTGACATTTATCCTTAGCAGGGCAAAAAAGAAGGGAAAGAGCCAGAAACTCACCGATACGATGGAGAAAATCACGAATGTCGTGTCAAAATAAGACCCTATGGACATTCAAGAGAATGTATCCCTCAAGGGCAAAACAACCATGCGTATTGGTGGCAATGCGAGGTATTTTGCAGAACTTGAAACCAAAGAAGATGTCGAGGCTGCAATGAAGTTCGCGGAAGAAAATTCTGTTCCTCTTATCATGCTGGGAGGAGGAAGTAATACGATCTTCGCAGACGGCACTATCAATGCCCTAGTAGTGAGAATGTCTGCTGAATCTGTTGTAATGCGTAACAACAAGTTTACGGTAGAGGCTGCAAAAAATTTACCCACACTCATTAATGAATTAGCAAGTGATGGATTCGATCTTTCTCCCCTTACAGGAATTCTTGGCACCGTCGGTGGGGCTGTATTTGGAAATGCCGGACAGGGGCCAAAGGGGACTTGGATTAATGGATTTGTGGATTCTGTAACTGCTTACATTGATGGTGAATGGAAAACACTAAGCAAAGAGGATTGCAAATTCCGCTACCGCGAAAGCTGGTTTAAAGAACAATGCCAACTGCCAACTGCCAACTGCCAACTGCCTCCAATCATCTGGTCTGTGAATCTGATGATCCCTAAAAAAGATCCTGATCAAATCAAAGCAGAAATTGATCGACTCCTGCAGCAGCGCATTGACACACAACCACATGTCAAAACTGCAGGCAGCTGCTTTAAAGCAGTAGGTGATACTCCTGCATGGCAACTAATCGATGCAGCAGGACTTCGTGATACGAAAAGTAACGGCGTTCACATCTCCGAAAAGCACGCGAATTTTTTGATAAATGATGGGCAGGCGTCGTTCGAGGATGCTGTGAATGTTGTGAAAACTATCGAAGAAGGAATTGAGGAGGGGCTGGAAGTAGAAATGAGATTTGTGAAGGAGGATGGTTCTTTGGAGTTTTGACCTCACCCCAACCCCTCTCCTACTTTGTTTTTGATTACCATAAACATGGTATCTAATTATTGATCAAACACATGTACAGGAGAGGGGCTTTTTATACTCACAACTAAGCTCCCCTTCTCCTGCATGTCAGAGACATGATATACATCAGAAATCTAGACTGCTTGAGGAGTAAAGAAGGAGAAGGGGTCGGGGGATGAGGTTCAACAAAAAGGCCAGCGTAAGCCGGCCCTTCGTGACAAAATCAGTCCCTTTTAAAACGGGAGATCTTCTGCTTTAACTTCTGATGTATAACTAATATCCGGAACAGCAGCTTTAACTGCATCACCTTCCGCAGAAGGTGCAGGTGCAGGTTCAGATTGACTTGATGACACAGCAGCTGGTGCACCCTGTGCACTCTTACTCACTGCATCATTTGCCTCAGCACTGGCAATCCCTAGAAGGCAAACGCTATCGGCTATGATTTCTGTTGTCGTACGCTTAGAACCACTCTGTGTTTCCCAGCTGCGTGTTTGTACACGACCTGACGCGTACACACGGTTTCCTTTTTTGACTGTACGGGAAACTTCTTCGGCAAGCTCGCCCCAAATCACCACATTGTGGAACTCGGTGCGTTCTTTCTTTTCGCCGGTAGCTTTGTCTTTCCAACTCTCGTTGGTGGCGACACCAATAGTCAGTACTTGCTGACCATTTGTTGTTGTACGCATTTCAGGGTCACGAGTTACGTTACCAACAACCTCTGCACTGTTTACAACATTACAGACGTTGGGTGCGCCTTCAGGTGCTTGCATCTGACCATCTTTCGGGTCGAGCATAATAAGATCTTGACCAACGACTTTGGTCTTACTGCGTTTTTCACCACTCTTTTCATCTTCCCAGCTGTCTGTTTGTAGACGACCGGCAATAAAGAGTTGTGACCCAGGCTTTACGTACTGCCCAGCAACGTCAGCCATAGCTCCCCACAGTGTGACTGTGTGAAAACCTTTGCCTTTAAGTGTCTCCCCAGCTTCGGACTTGAAGGTGTAGGGAACCACTAAATTTAAATCCGTAACAGAAGCTCCACCAGGTGTCTGGCGTACCTCTACGGGCTGTGTCTGATAACCGATGATGTGAACTCTATTGAGTGAATACATATCTCAAGGGGGGAATGGAATTAGAGGAGGTCTCTAGATGAGATGTGCACAAACGTACACCCGACTATCACCCGCCGCAATCATTTCTCATTGCGTACAAAACTTTCTCGTTGTGTGATGATACTTCTTTGTACAATGCGCCAAGCAAGGTTCGTCGCTTCTTGATACGATATACGGCGCAAACCCTTCCTCTACTTTGGCTTGATTCAAAAGGTACTCCCAAAGCACCGTACAATTGCATACCTCATTGTCGTGAG
>DJKT01000002.1:3958-4296 GCA_002436205.1 Candidatus Peribacter sp. UBA6535 | reverse complement strand
GTAATAGAATTGAGGGCCATATTTGCACATAGAGTTTGGAAGATCAGTCTCTGAGGCTCAAATGCTATGACGCTTCCCTTCGGTCCTACCTTATTTGCAAACCACAGAGTGTGGGTTCCGATGTTGGCTCCAATGTCGAGCACTGTATCCCCGCTCTGCACATACTTATCAAATACTTTTATTTCTTCTAACTGATATCGCCCATACGCTTCTATAGACTTACCAACATAAGTATCATTAGAATTATATAAAATAGTTCCATCTTCCGTATCCTTTAAGGTATTATATTTCAAGAGGCTTTTGCTTCATTACGATGTTTGCTACACATAGGATAATAG
>DJKT01000002.1:0-3569 GCA_002436205.1 Candidatus Peribacter sp. UBA6535 | reverse complement strand
CCAGTTGACTCAGGTTTTCTTTCTGGCTCGTTCAATTTTTTCGGCAAACCTTATCTCCCGTCCCATAGCCTCATCATCATTGGGTCTAATGGCTGATCTCCTTAGAGGCCACGCATCTACAAGGAAGGCGATCCCCTCTTCAGACTTCACCATTGCCGTGGTAAACCTATAAACGCACCATCCATCTCTGGCGGCAAGGTTGTACTTTTCACAGTCCTTGGAGAATCCTGCGCCAGTCACATGCCGTCCTTGGACGAAAGTCCCACCCTCTATCTCTACGGCTATGTTGGTAAGAGGCCAAGCAAAATCAAACCTGAACCTTCTGCCCTGAAGAAACCTGTACTCCTCTTCAGGATCTGGAAACCCACGCTCTTGCAGTTGAGCCAAGAACATCTCTTCTCCTTTACTTCGACTCATAACCTCTCTTCAAATCTTCCCTAGTAGGTTCTATCAGTCTGGGGATTGGTGTTCTACGTCCTTTCCTAAATGTAAACATCTTTCCGCAAAACCAAAGCGGAAGAGATCTATGGACTGGATCATATCTATTCTTAATGCATCTAACGCTGCCATCTGGTTTTTTTAGATGATTCTCATCATCAGGATTCTTTTCGAGCGCCTCTTCTTTCTTTACGTTTCTCTCGATAATAAAAACGTAATCGGCCATATCAGTAATTTCACCTGCACCCTTGATATCCATCTTTCCGGTGTGGCGATATTCGTTCTCGCCTTTCCGCATATGCACTACCAAATGGATATGTAGTCCAGTAGATCTAGCCGCCTCTTTCAGCATTCGCACAAAGGATTGCTCGTTTAAGTTTAAGTCATCCTTCCTAACAACCTTCAGATTGACCATAGATAAAGAGTCTACCACAAGTTGTGTGTAGCCGTTGTCTGCAGCCCATCTAGCAAGAGCAGCAACTTCTTTAGCGGTAACATTCTCTTCCTTGTCATATATAGCCACCTTCCCATCAAGATAGTCCATTGTGTAATTTGACGCTTCTCGTGTAGGTTCATCTACACCCAATGACTGCTTTATCATGCGTTCCACCTGAACGTGGAATATCATTTCCGGCGACCAAAAAAGAACCTTCTCAGGTTTGTCTGTAAACTTTCCCGCTGACCACCACAAACAGAACTGTTGCAGCAACGCAGATTTTCCGTGTCCGTTGATCCCGGCCCAGATAGCCAATGATCCGGGGAGTAATCTGATGTCGCTATCATACAAGCAGGGAATTCTACATCCAATCCCTTTATTTCTTCCTTCCATCCAATCGAGAGTGAACTCCCTCGAATGAGCAGGTGAATGGACATGGCCTTCAATGTGACCATTCATGTAGTCACTCAACTTGGGAGTAATAGGTTTGTCTAGGGATCTAGATTTCATTTAGTCTTCCTCGAACTCTTGCATGGGATCGTATACATCCTCTAGTGTACTCCATCTTTCTTCTTCAAGGAATTTTAAAGCGCCGGGGACATATTTACCCTTATCATTACCCCAACTTTCCGACAACTTTAATTCCTTTACAGAATTGCAGATTGCTGTGCTCTTAGATTCTAAATCGTGCTCTATCCAATATTGTTTTATCCTTTTCGGAGAACCAAGCCTATGTTTGGGGTAAAGTGAACAGAAGTACCCATATCCCTTAGTATTATGTATTTCTTTTACAGATTCTTTTTGTTCCACATCTATTGTGGAGTCAGATACCACATCTGTTGTGGAAGTTGATTGAACTCCAATGAGTCGATACACATTGGTGCTCCGATATCTTTGCTCACGCTCAATAGTGCCAAAGCGCACCATCTGAGAGACCATGTTGCTACAATATTTGGGGGTGTGACCGCTGCGCTCTGCGATCTCATTCAAACTTGGATAGTGTGGGGCAGGGCAACTCAGGATGGCAGCAAGCACCCTCAAGTGACCGGCTCGATGCCGGTGATCACGCAAAACGTACACAGGAATCGGACCCCAGAATTTACCTTTGTCTACAGTCATAGCATCCACTGCGGAAAGTAATAAGTGCTGCGGGTGCTCTTCTTGCCCTGCCGAAGATCAGTCTTCTTCCGGAGACCTCTCATATGTCTGTAGATTGTTCTGCGTTCGAAGCCAGTTCGATCTACAAGATCATGGACAGTCAGTTTGGACTTCCCCTCGAAGTCGGCAGACAATGCAATTATCAGAGCAATCAATTTCTCTCCCGGCGTCAGCGTGACCGCATAGAGGAGCGCCGTCAGCAACTGGTTGTGCTGCGTGAGAACTAATACGGCCTTCTTCTGTTTCATCTGGTCATAATAAACGACTGGACGCCAGATTGCAACCCCTGTAAAATCGAGGGGTGAAATACCTAGAATGGATAAGAAAGCAGCCATGCTGGGGGTGTGGTAAATATGGGGTGGAAGCCCACCATGTCCGAATTCAGACCGGGATGGGAAAAAAGCCTCTCGATCTCCACGCCATACCTGTTTGCAGGACTTGTCATCAGATGTGCCATGCTTTAGAATACACCAAAGAGGATCAACTCGTATGGCTGATAAAGACACAGGCAAGGGCAACTCTAGAACATCTTATAAAATGGTGATGCTTGTGACCGTATGGGTAGATGAAGGTCCAGAGCATGAGACAATGGCTAGTCTTGCAAAACAAATTGTTGAGCATGAGATTCACGAACTAGTAGACAGTGCATCATTCAAAATTGGAGACAGCGGTTATTCATTCGGAACGTCAGTTGACTCGGTTGAATTCGTGGAGAAAAAAAATCTGCATTGAGTTTGTAGATTCTACATCATGAATAAGAGATGGATACTTCGAAGCAATTTCCAACTGGATCGGTGTATTGAATACATTTCCATACTTGATTTAGAAGACCCTCAACTTCTTGAAGTTATTGTTAGACCATACAAAAAGAATAGATCTTTAGAGCAGAACGATATGTTCCACGCATGGTGTGGTACAATAGCAGACAAGACAGGTCACTCAAAAGGAGAGGTAAAAGATATTTTGTTAGAGTCCGTATTTGGATCTGAAGAATATCTTAATCTCCAAGGAGAGAAACGAAGTAGGCTCCGATCATCTTCTGACCTTAGCAGAAGTGAGATGTCAGAGTTGATCGAAAGAACAACACAACTTGGTATTGAACTAGGGGCAGAAGTCCCAGAGGTGACACATGGCTAATGGACATTCAGCAGAAGCAATTGAAGCAACTACAGATAGAGATCCTTTTGGGCCTGATCCACTGTTGGACCCAAACCATCCCCGTATACCTATAAACATGGCTAATATGGAACCAGATTGGAGCCAGCAAGAACAAAACGAACAACGACGCCAAGAAGCTGAGTGGCAGAAAGAAGATGAGGCAGAAATGATGATCGATGGTCTATCACAGGCATTTAAAAGACCCTTCCCCATAAGTGAAGTATTAACCAGACCATCCAAAGGTCAGGGATCTAAACTATTACATTACATTGATGCTAGAAGTGTAATGAAAAGGCTTGACGATGTGGTAGGCATGGCTAACTGGCAAACCAAGATTATCGAAACCGCTTCGGGTACAAGAGTGCTGTGTGAATTAAGC
>DJKT01000035.1 GCA_002436205.1 Candidatus Peribacter sp. UBA6535 | reverse complement strand
ATCACAAAGCCTTTTTGCCCCTTATCGAAGTTGAAAACCCTTGTGATATCCCCTGTTTTTAGCGTATCACGGGCATCTTTCATCTTATTGAACCATTCCATATCGCGTACGAAATCTGCATAGATCGTGTCAGCAGCTCGACTGATATTTTTCTTGTGTGCGTTGAACGAGTGTCCAAGATTTGTTAGCCCTTTTACTCTGTGGACAAACTTTGCCCATAAGTCCATTTCCATTCGCATTTGTAGCAGCAGGGATTCGTATAGATATACCAATTTCACAACAGTAGTTTCCGGTATATCAGTAGTTTCCTTTGCTAAGAAGAGCCGTTCTTCTTTGCCTAATTCCTGCATGAGCAGATCATATGCCATGTCAACCACACGCATCTTGAGACAGAGTTTGAAGCCAGCACCATCAATATGGTTCTTTTTCAGGAGAACGGGGGCTATCTTGTCGAGCCGTTCGAGCAAATCTCCAAAAGGTAGAGGAGTCATGGAGAAGATATAGCTCAATATCAATATGTTTGTAAAGGTACTAGAGGTACCAACTGGTAAGAACAATCTGAAGATTGGTGCCCAATCTGCTTTCCAGTTGAAGCTTCTATTCGTAGTATGAGGGCATTATGAACATGAAAATTGAGCCTTTGTCGCCTGACTTGTTAATTGCGATCTACGCGATTCATAAGTTCTACAAAGAGTTGGATGAAAATTCAAATTGGCTCACTGATAAAGAGTCAGGTAAGAAGAAAACGATTGCTGAAAATAAGTGCGATGATATCGAATACTATCTCACGTCGCCAATTTTGTGGGACTGCGCTTCATTCTTTTTTGAAGCCGATCAGTGCATAGAGCGCATTCGCAATTTACCTTTTGCGGTGGGCGAATTACAGGAAATTATTCACAGCTCGAAGTCCTCAGATTTTGATTGTACATTTAATCTCACAGAAGAATGGGAGCATAAGATTCAACATGACCAAGAAAAACTTCATAAGATTCCAGATCTTCGTGTCATTATAGACAAAGCAGAAGGTGAGGCGTTAAAGATGCTTAGAGAAAGGTTTGCAAAGGCACAAAAGAAAGCCGAGAAAGAGCCAGGTGTATATCCGAGAAAAACAATTGCAATATCTTTCCCATTCAAACTAGCATACTGGATTTCCCACGATATTTTTCGCTGCTTGCGATTCGAGATAAAGAAGCTCGAAGAGGAGAATAACGGCACCCCTCCTAGTTTCGATGTACTTGAATTGCTCACAGTAAGACAGCCTGTAGATCTTCGACTGGTAAAGAATCGAGAAATCTTGAGACCGATATTAAACAATTTTTTGGAAGAATATCTGAAAGACTTCAGAGAGGGGTCGCTATTTAACAGCAATGTACTTAAATGGAATTTTCAAAAGAAAAGGCTCATGGAGCAACTCGATGAGATGTCGCAAAAATACGGACCAGAGTTCTTCATTAGTCGTGATACGTTCGGGGAACTAAAAATTGAACATGGCGACTACAAGCCAGTTGAAACCTTGTTAGCGTTGGATTATGAAGGAGTATTGAACATCAAGTCTTTCAGGCTGCAAGAAGTGAGTGCAATGAATAAATGGGAAAAGGAGACCGGATTGATTGAAATTGAAGTTGAACTGCAAAAGACACTGGTAACAATTACGCCTGCTGGAGATTCGAAACATGATTTTGCTCTGACAGAAGCTCAAAAAAGATCATTTCAACAAATGCAGGAGAATTTCGCAAAACTATCACAGTCGATAGATCTTACAGCAATGGGAAAAGCTATGAAGGATAATATTGAAGCTGTAAATGCGTTTACTAGAATTGCCAGTCCAAACATTCAAAGCGCTTTTAGTGCAGCGGTCGCTTTACGAAAAAATGAAATGAATCAAGTCGCTCAGGCAGTTCAGAAGATGCAGAACACGCTTGCACTCCATATTCCTGATTTTGCAAAAGCAGCTGCCGAAGCGAACAAACTGGGCTCTCTTATGGCAGAGCAAATTGCAAAGACTGAAATTGCATACCCAGAACGAGAGTCTTTCATTGCATTACCTTCACCTTTGAGATCTAGCGACATGGTAGTATCAACAAGTGAATATAGTGACGATCAGGAGGAACTGGAAATGCTTCGAAATGAAGTTGATCAGTTGAAACAAAAACTTGGAAAACCTGATGATACTGTTGTTACTTTTGACGAAGATAACGGGAATGTAATTGTTGGTGAAAAGGTTATTGGCGAAATAGAATTGGCAACCAGGGAATACTTCTTCTTTCAGCGTCTGTATCAAAATATTGGTAAACCAGCTTCTCATATTGAGCTTTACGACTACATAAGAGAGCAGATGGGAATTAAAGTCTCTTACTCGCCAAATGTATTCACATCGAAGATCAAAGGAGAGCTAAAAAAGAAAATAGATATCAGCAAGCTCATCAAGTCGGCAAAGAATAGGCAGGGCGAAAATGGATACTGTCTCCGATCTAGAGTAATAATTTCCGATAACTGAGCAATAATTTCAGAGGGCTTTCTCCGCTAAGAGCTGCGATTCTACGCTCGGCGCTTTTGCCTATTCCGATTCTCATTCATTCACATGAACCACGAAACCCACCTCGACATTACCGACATCTACGCGTCCGCCTACCTATTATCACAAGGCGTAGAACTGGATGGCACTGAGCGCACACCAGATGGCAGAGTCCATTTCCATCTGCGACGTATTGAAGGAATGGACGAACTGATGCAGGTCTATTGGTCGAACAAGCCAACGCCTGTTGTACCAGCGCAACTCTATGCCTCCCTCAAGTTTCTTAAATCTGTCATCCACTCAGAGAGATGATTCTTTTCGGTATTTCAATTCCTTTGGATCCTCGTCCTCCCTAAACAGGGAAAACAAGCCAACCGAGCTATCAACCCAAGTTTACTCATTTCCCCCTCAAATTATGACTGATTATAACCCGAATGACGACAAATTCGAAATTCTTGTTATCGACAAAAGCCTCAGCTGGACAGATGCATATTGTGGATACACCGCACCACGCTTTCGACGTTACAAGTCCTTGTCTCCTTCCGAATTACAACGATGCCTGAAGAACCTCTAGCAGAACGGCGACGATCCCAAGCGGACAAGCTCATAGAGCTCGTTACGGCAGAAAGGGCTGTACTGTTCCGTGATCAATTCAATGAGCCACATGCTCATATCCTTGTAGACGACCACTGGGAGATCTGGAGAGTACGCAGTAAGCAGTTCAGGCGTTGGCTGTGTTCTCTTTTATGGGAATCCGAGCAAAAGGCTCCGCATTCCAATGCGCTCACTTCAGCTCTTACTATCATCGAAAGCCGTGCATGTTTTAAGGGTGAGCAGATTACCCTTGAAAATCGTGTCTGCTGGTACGAAGGAGCACTATGGTATGACCTCAGTAATAGGAACTGGGAAGTGGTACGCATCACGGAGGGCGGGTGGGAGATCGTTACCGATCCTCCCATCCTATTCCGACGCTACGCTCATCAATCTGCCCAAGTCGTACCAGACACATCAGGTGACATAGAAGCACTGAATGAGTTTCTGAACCTTGCAAAAGAGGAACAGAAGCTGTTGTTGCTTGTGTACCTCATCACTTGTTTTCTCCCTGACATTCCACACCCCATTCCTGTCCTCTATGGCCCACAAGGGGCATCCAAGACGACACTCGCTCGTGTTCTAAGACGTTTGATAGACCCTTCTGCTGTTGAAGTTCTTTCGTTGCCCAGAAACGTCAATGACATCGTGCAGCAACTCTCACATCATTGGTTTGCCTTCTTCGATAACGTTACAGGAATACCAGCGTGGATCTCTGATGCACTTTGTCGTGCCGTAACGGGTGAGGGTTTCTCGAAGCGTGAGCTTTACTCCGATGATGACGATGTCATCTATGCTTTTCGTAGGTGTATAGGACTTAACGGTATCAATTTAGCAGCACAGAAACCAGATCTCCTCGATAGAAGTATTCTCTTTAAGTTGGAACGCATCTCACGTGAGAATCGTAAAGGTGAGAAGGCTCTCTGGAGCTATTTTGAGGAGAAGAGACCACAGATCCTCGGAGGCATCTTTGATGCTCTCTCGAAGGCTATAACGCTTCGTAAAGGGGTTAATCTACCGACGGTTCCTCGTATGGCAGATTTCACGTATTGGGGATGTGCTGTCTCCAATGCTCTAGGACACAATCAGGAAGAATTTCTCGATTCGTACTATGCAAACATTGGTGAACAGAACGAAGAAGCCGTCCATGAGAATCCTGTAGCTATTGCTCTGACAGCTTGGATGGAGAATCGAGACGAATGGGAGGGCACACCTTCGGAGCTACTTGGAGATCTTGAAGCGATGGCCAACGTGGAGAAGATTGATATGCGTCAGAAAACATGGCCAAAGGCAGCCAATGCGCTGTCCCGACGCATCAATGAAGTTAAAACAAACCTTGCAGAAATGGGCATCATGATCAGATGTGAGAAGACGACTAATGGTAAGCGAATGATCCTTATTCAAAAAGAGCCACAAGAAACCGCCATAACCGCCACACCGTCTGATGAGCAAAAGGACAGCCAAACAAGTATCGGCGGTGTAATCGAACCGCAATCTGAACCGCCACAAACACCGCCATTGAAGAATTTGGCTGCTGCTAGTGTTGTTTCCAGTAGTGGCGATAGTGGCGATGTTAATTATGACCCTTCTCTTCCTTTCTGATTATGACTTCCAAGAAGCAAACTCAGGCCAATAAGAAGAATGCCAAGAAAGGCGGTGTGAAATCTACAGAAGGGAAGGAGGTCTCAAAGATGAACGCACTGAAACATGGAATTCTGAGTAAGGAGCTCTATTTTTCAACTGGAAAAGACTATTTGAGTTATGAACAATTTTTGGAGCTTCAGATTGCATTCTTTGAATCTATGGAGCCTGTTGGAATTCTAGAAACACTACTTGTAGATCGTTTATTTGCAACATTCTGGCGAATACAAAGGCTCTACATAGCAGAAACGGGCTCCATTAGAAAACAAGTAGAAGCGCACTTTATGCAAAATTCCTTAGATCAAATTGAAGAAAATGCTACTGCCCGCAAGGATGTTGAACATGGCTTCTTTCGTCGGATGCGTACAAGTCACGGATGTGAGCAACTTGCAATGAACTGGCAATCAATTTACGAAACCATCAAGGAATCAGGTTTGCCTCTCGGTAAAGGAATGGCAAGGGCTCTAGATGAGGAACTAGGTGGAAGATCTGGATTTTGGAAAGCTGAATGCGTAAGTATATGTAACTACGCCTTCGAAAATGTAGAAGAGAAACCAATGGATGCTGAGGAAGAAAAACAGATTCTTGGATGGGCGTTGCAATACTCGGAAGAAATGATGGAATTGTTTAACGATTTTGCAAAATTCCACAAAGGAGATGAAGAGGATGTTAGGAAAGCAGATTTTCAGTCAAAAATGCTTCCGCCAATAGCAGACCTAGAGAAATACCAAAAGTATGAGGCTCATCTCCAACGGATTCTGATGCAGACACTCCATGAATTACAACGAGTACAAAGTACGAGGCTTGGTAAGCCAGCACCTCTTTCTGCTGCTCTAGATGTGAATCTTAATTCTGAAAATGGGTTCGTTTCGTAATTTCATGGATTCTGCCAATACAAACCACCAGAGGCTACAAGAAGAACAGCAAGTCAGTGCTACTGATGCGCTTATTGTTTGGCAGCAAATAAAGTTATTGGAGCGCACTTGTAAGCAAATGGAGATAGTTTCTGATGATGAAAAAGTAAGAAACCGTTTGGGTTTCCAGTACGGTGATAAGTTTGTCCATTACTAAATACAGCCTATTCTTGTACACTACAATCAATATGAAGCATGAGCATATCCAGTCATTGTTAGAAAAACTCACACCAATGAGATATATCAGGCAGTCTTCTGATGAAAGAAGTGGTAAGCAGTCTGCCTCTTTCCCAAAGCAGTACAATGCCACGGATGATATTTTAGAGGAGTATTTCCTGGATATTGACGTACCAAACAAAGAAGAAGATATATCAGCCAAAGACCCATACAAGAAGCCACGCCCTGAATGGAAGGAAATCGTTCAAATGATTGTAGATGGTCTGGTCAACTGTTTGGTTTGCTGGAAATTGAGTCGCTTAGCGAGAAACGAGATGGAGGCAGCAGAAATAATGATGTTGTACAGACGAGGCAAGATACTAGCTATCTTCACCGCTGAAAAGGTGTACTACAAGCACACAGCGAGAGAGTACGACGATATGCAGGAAGAATTTCACAAGGCTATTTCCCATAGTGACTACCTCTCCGAAGACATCACTGACGGCAATGACACTATACTGAAAGACGGTTTATCAAATGGAAAATTCAAGTGGGGTTATTACAGGAAGGACGCTGACGAAGGTGGAAAGTACATACCGTGCAAATATAACTTCGACATCATCAAGGAGGCACTGGAGATGATGATTGCTGGCGCAAAAAATCTTGAAGTGTTGGAATTTCTTCAAGAGAAAGAATGTCGTAGAGTGTACAAAAAGAAGCAAGAAAATGGCAGCCACAAAGAGTCTCTCCCTTCATTGCAGACCGTAGCCAACATCAGAAAAGACCCTATCTACTACGGTGTACTTATGCAGTCCAATAAGGCAATTGATCTCTGTACACTTCGTGGCTACGGTTTTGAACCTATGATTACAGAAGACGAATACAAGCTGATTCAGGGACAAGGCAATGTAAAAGGTAAGAGTGTGAGAACTAACATGCGATACAAGCGGAAGGGCATCAAAAAACCGTTTGATGGACTACTGAAATGCACCTGTGGAGCACACTGCATGATTGATATTTCACGGGGTAAGCAAGGCACGTACTACGCCTATGCACGATGTGTAAAGAAGCAGAAGTGTCCTGCATTCATACAAGCAAAAGCAGAAGGTACGTCTGTAAAGTTCACCCGCCTCAAAGTCATTATGGATGCTATGCAACTGGAATTACAGGATCGAACTATGAATCATGATGTGAATGAAAAGTTGCTCCTAGAAGGCTTTCAACAGGAGACTAAGGAGTATCTCGAAACAGAAGCCAAAGTCATGAAGTCCGACCGTAAGAATCTTCGTAGAAAGAAAAGTGAGATTGAGCAGTGTCTCGAAGACCATATCAAGTCTGGTATTAGCTTTGGCAAGATGGACGTTCGTGAGAAAGAGACTTATGACAAACTTAAAGATCAAATGCTCGTAGACATTCAAAAGATAGACCAACAGATCAAAGCACTGGAAGATGGAAGCACCTTGTATAGCTTTGACTACAGCAGAACAGTCAAACTCTTGGAACATGGCTTCTCTAACTTCCGAGACGCTCACCCAACAGACATAGACCACTTCTCTCGCATACTTTGGTCAAACCTCACCGTTTTCAATGGAGAGGTGCAGAATTTTGCATGGAATCCTGTGATTGAGAATCTGTTTTACCCTGTACTTACGAATGGTGGAGCTGAGGAGAGTCGAACTCCTGACCCCCTGCTTGCAAAGCAGGTGCTCTGACCAACTGAGCTACAGCCCCAAACCGGAGCTAGTATAAGCAAAGATTTGCTTTTGCAAAGGTGAAAAGTAAAATTTATGTCACGATTTTTTCCAGAGCACCCTGCTCAACCGCATTCTTAATCTCCAAGCCAATCCTCTCCCCAGCGCTCATAGATTCTCCATGCAGATAACCGGAGTATGGAGTGCTGCGAACACCCGGTGAACCTGGAATGCGGAAACTCACATCGAAGATCACGATGTCTTCTTTTCCATCTTCTGCAACCACCGCTCCTTGCAATGCAAACGGTCCGATCATTCCCTTGCCACTTGGATCAAGATCCTTCGGCAATGTGTTACATTGTGTTACAAACTTTTCTCCGAGATCAAACGCCTTTTCGAGAATCGATTCTTTTACGGTGCAGGCGATGTGTCCTGTTTCTATCATCTTTAGTGGCACCTCTTTTTGCGCTTGTGCTTGCTGATCTGCAGTCATACGGAGAAAGCCATCGAGATTAGTTTGTCTGCGTGTATCTGTACCCATAAGTTCCAGCTCACCAGTAAGTGGTGAGTAGAAGAAGTTGAAATTTACAGGAGCGCCAACGATGAACTCTTCGACAATTGCCTCTCTCCAGTTCGATGCAATTTTTCCTTCGGCCTCCATTCGCATACCCACAGATTCATACTCCTCATCTGATGAGACAATGAAGAACGCCCTCTCAAATCCACGCTTTGCCTCAGCAGCTTTTACAATAACTGGACGATCAATCCCCAACCCCTTACTACCAGCCCCTAACCCCTTATATATTTTGGGCGTCCGAATCCCCGCATCTTGAAGCAAGTGATACTGGTTATACAGTTGATCACGCTCTTCAATTTTGAGAAGTGTCCGTGATCCAAAGATCGGAACATGGAAGTCGTTTTCGACTCGAGAGAAGTCATCAAAGTAGACCCAGAAGTATCTATTATGTACAAAAATTGTATTCATTTCTTTCAGCTTCTGTTGAACACTTTCATCCAATACGTTCTCGAAGTTATCACAAACAATAACCTCATCAATACACCCAACTTCCCGAGTTCCCAAGTTCCCAAGTTCCCTACTCTTATAGTACTTCTCAAACGTTTTCTCTCTTCCTTTTCGTGCAACACACACCGTATTAAATCCAAACTGCTTTGCTCCATGACAGACATCAAGAGCCGAGTGTCCTCCAAGCACACCGACAGTGAGTTTAGAAAGGTCGTAGCCTTTGAGAAGGTCAGAAGTATTCATAGGCGATATAGTACAGGAAACTATTATTTTTTGCGCTTAGCTTTTTTTGCCTTCTTATTCTTCTGTCTCTCCTGAATGCGTTTATTCCTTTCCATGCCCAGTCTTACTACAGGGAATCTTACTGTTTCGTCGTACGCATCAGGATTGTCATCTATGACATAGCGATATAGCAAATCGATAATAGAGTCGTAGCTTGTCTCTCGTGCAACAGCAATCACTAATTCTGCCCTCTTTATATTTTTCTGAGAGGTAGCAGATAAACCACTTGCGAGAATATGCTCGCAGGCAAGTGCGACAGCCGATCGTTGATGATCGAGTACCGCAGCTTTGATTGCATCTTCCTCCCCATTTGATTCAAGTAGTGCATCTACTAGCTCAAAGTCTAGATTATTTAATCTTGCCGGATCACGATTACGTTTTGAGGTCATGTTATGAGAATAAGGACGAGTATTATCCCAGAATATCCTCTAGTTGTCCAGCCCCTATCGCCTGCTGAATATCCAGCGCAATCCGTCTTCCTGTACTCATAGGTTTGTCGTATTTGAGTGCTGTATACGGCGATCCTTCGATAAACGGATTCGTCCCCGCAACAATACGGGCACTGATCTCAAAACAGTAAATTTCCAGTTTTCGCGTGACGATACACTCTAGGCAAAACGGTCCGAACAAGCCTTTACCGTTAGCAGTAATCTCCTTACTCACCTTTACGACGCTCTCTCCCATTTCAAGGAACTTTGGAAGAAGCGACTCACGAACAACAATCGGAATGTTCCCAACAATCGTGTAACTGGTATGAATGTTCGCAGCCAACTGGTCTTCTGCTTTGATGCGTCCAATAGAATCCGCATTACTTTCGTAACGTTTATCAAAACTCAAGATCTCCAGCTCTCCTGTTATCGGAGACTGGAAGTAGTGTGCGTACAGTGGAACACCAACAATATATTCCTGAATGGCGTAGTCGCTGTTATTCGGATGCTTTTTGTTCTTCACCTCCCAGAACTGTTCTGGAGTCTTAGCAACAAAGTAGCCGAAGCCTCCACCTGCTCCATGAAACTTTACGATAACAGGTTTTTCAATCTTCTCAGGGTCGTCATAAATCTTTGGAAGCAAAAGTCCAGACTTCTCCATCCAAACGCGTTCCTTATTCCTATCACTCTCCCATTCAAGGATCTCTTTTGTTCCGTAGTACATCGCCTTCATGGCTTTCACTCTGTCATGTCCCATATAAGCGATAAACGAACCATGAGGGATGATAATAGCGTTACGCTTAATCAGCTCTTCTTCTAGAGCCTCATTCCAGTCTTCAAACTTATCAACCGTCAGTATTTCATCTGCAACACCGTATCCACGACTGTCATACACACGCTCTGTACTCTTTTTGCAGATAGCAAGTGTCTTAAACCCCTCATCCTTAGCCCCTTTAAGAATCTGCAGCGCTGAGTGGCTTCCAATGGTCGCAATCACGAAATCATTGGGATTTGTAGAAGCCGGCAATATGGGGGTACCGTTTGCCATGGTATTTTGAGCATTGTACTAAAATTTTGCCGTTTTGCAAGTGAATTCTACTATACTGTCTATTCAAGCCCCTCAATGGTATAATTGTAGTAATATCACTAAAAAACTCCACCTATGAAACGCATCGCATTGTTCATGATTTTAGCCGCAATACCGGTTGCCGTCCTCGGAACTCTCTTTCCGGACAAAGTATTGCAGCAGCCTGATACATCCGAAGCGTACCACTCTGTACGAGGTGCTCAGATCGTTGCATTTGTCCGAGATGGATGTCCGCACTGTGCAGACTTCGAAGCCTTTGCACTAGCGAATGATCTGGAAGTGGAATATCACGAAGTTACACAAATCGATGCACAGAAACTCTTTACCGATTTACAGCAAAGAGCCCCCGCACTCAACCAGGGAGTGCCCACTATTATTATTGATGAAACCGTAAGCCAAGGATACAGCACAGACGACGTCGCAGGTGTTTCTATAGTAAAACGTTTAGAGAATTGCCAAGTAGCAGAAGATGGCTGTCTGTCGTTCAAAGATTTTCTCGCAAGTGACGCTTCTGTAGAAGTACTTTCCACAGGGCAAACCTGTACGGAAGACTGCGAAGCAGATTTAGATAAATACACACTCGACCTCTGGTTTGTAGGAAAGACTGACCTCACACTCATGAGTCTCCCCGCTCTCAGCATCCTTCTCGGTTTCCTCGACGGGTTTAACCCATGTGCAATGTGGGTACTCATCACGCTGCTAACACTACTCATCAATACCCACGACATGAAAAAAGTATGGGTGATTGGTGGAACATTCCTCTTTGTATCCGGAGCTGTCTATTACCTCTTCATCGCTGCATGGCTAAACGTATTTTTGATGATTGGGTACAACTTCTGGGTTCAAAAAATAATAGGAATCGTCGCCATTGGTGGTGGTGGATTTTATCTATACGAAGCCTTCGGGAAAAATCCGAACCAATGCAAGGTTACCAACATGGGTGCCAGACAGAGAACCATTGCCAGGATGAAAGAAATTATGCAGATTTCTCAGTGGCCAGCCATGATCATTGGAGTCGCTATTCTCGCAGTCTCTGTCAATATGATTGAGCTCGTATGTACTGCAGGACTTCCTGCAGTGTTTACACAGATCCTTGCATTCAATGACATCACAGATCTTGCACGCTACGGCTACATCGGTCTCTTCATTCTGATGTACATGATTGATGATCTAGTGATCTTTGGTATTGCGATCTACACATTGCATGCAACAGGTCTCACGACAAAGTACCGCCGATTTACCCTGATCTTCGGAGGACTACTGATGTACGGTTTGGGACTTCTTCTGATTTTTGCACCACATCTACTGACGTTTGAATAATGTCTTATTGTTACTTTTCCGATGAAAAGTAACCCTGCCTGCCTGCCGGCAGGCAAAAATCTTTGCCACTGATGTGTAC
Organism: Candidatus Peribacter sp. UBA6535; assembly: GCA_002436205.1. Lineage (GTDB taxonomy): Bacteria > Patescibacteriota > Gracilibacteria > Peribacterales > Peribacteraceae > UBA2170. Next base: position 224 of record DJKT01000035.1, on the reverse strand, counting down.
GAAGAAATATTTAGAGAGCAGAGCATGCGCTCCTGGACGAAGTCTGCTTCGCAGCTTCGCACTGCGTCGCTAAGTAGATCGTAATGCGGGGTGATCTTCGTCCACACTACAGTGGCAGACGGGCGCATTGTCATTTGGCGAGCGCGTTCGAGAACAAGCTCCTTACTGCCACTCGGTCTTTATATACCAAGTAATTCATTAACGTTCGCTTGAGGGAGGGTAAT
>DJKT01000046.1 GCA_002436205.1 Candidatus Peribacter sp. UBA6535 | reverse complement strand
TGCGGGGCATTTCAAACTGCGGTGCTTCTTTTGAGTCTTGTACCATGTTATTTTTGAGTAGCAGAGGCATTAATTTCTAAAAGCTTGTGTCTAGCAGCACTCAGTGCTGCAAGCGCTGCAAGTTCATCATCAGATTTCATCTCAGGAAGTAATGTTTGAATGAGGGCATTCACTCCACGAGCACCCATAGTAAAGTAGAGTTCTTTCTGTACACCATCCGGGAGATCGTTGAGAGAAACATCACCCGGACTTTCTCCATTAGCAATACGCTCAACCATCACTGCCACTTGTGGATAAGCAGAAAAATCTGCAAGTCTGTACCGCATGACAATTTGGCGCTCAGACTCATACGAGTCCAGTGTTTCATCGACGACAGTCCATCCCTCTTGCAAAGAATCAGGCAACGCCTCAAAGACTGCCTTCTCAACTGCCGTTAAATGAAGTTCATTCGTCATATATATATTAATCTGATTATACCAAAAGAAGAGTGGTTATTCAATCTGTAGTGCATTTCTCAGTAGTTGTTCTCCATCTCGCAGAAGACCTGCATTGACATCTTCTTGATTTTGAAGTGTCGAGAGTTTGTCTCCTTCACGCTGAGAAACAACCTCCACGTCTTTTCCGAGTGCAAGAGCTGCAAGTGCACCGTGGTACCGCTCGGAGATGACAAAGTCCGCCGAAGAGAGTTCTCGTAGCAATTCGTCAAGCGTACATACCTTTTGTACAGAGCATTCTATATCGATGGATGATGCAAGTTTTTGACAGAATTCTATTTCTGATTTGCAATCAGATTGCATAGAGAGAATGCGCACTGACGCAGGGTGCATTGACTTAATTTTTTTCTGTGTTGCTTCAGTAAACTTGTCACCTGAGTTTTTTCTGGGAATTACTACGAGTATATTTTTAGTACATATATCAATTTTTCGGCTTTCTATTAATGAAAATACTGGATCAAATGACTGAACACTATTTTGAGTCAGACCCCACTCCCCCACCCTCTTATGTGATAGTGCATCGCGAACAGAAATCGACGCTGCGCGTTTGCAGACTGCGAGGCACAATCTCTCCCCGAAACGCGTTTTGAATGGTCCGATTCCCTGGAAAGCAAGATGAACATCTTTACCAAGTAGGAAGGCAAGCTTTGCATGAAGCCACCAGAGAAAGCATGCGTATGCTGATTCCGTATCCGTAAACAGTGATCCTCCACCGAACACAACTGCATCACACTTCCGATACGCACTCATAGTTTTGAGCCACGAGAAGCTGAGGAATGACCGAATCCCTCCCGGTAATCGAGGTACCTCTGCATCACCCGCTGGATGTGCGCTTACCACTGTCCAATCGACAGAAGGAAACTCCTGCAGAAAATATTCCTTTAGTGCTTCATCCCCCAAGTTTCCCACGCCGAAATTACCGATTAACAGGCACTTCATTAGTCAGAGTATATCGAACTATTTCTCCTTTGACTCCTGTGAATCCTCTGTATCTTTTGCATCTCCTTCTGCAGGAGCTTCCTCTTCTTTCTTCACCTCTTCCGTTGGCTCCTTTGCATCCTCTGCATCTTTTGCATCCTTCTCTTTCGCTGCCTCCACTGCCTCCTCAATCACCTCTTCCTCAACTGGCTCAGGTTCCACTGGAGTCGCTACAGCAAACTCATCTGCTGTCGTAAATCGCTCAGAAAGCCTGGCAGATTTACCGCGACGCCCACGGAGGAAAAAGAGCTTAGCACGACGTACGCGCGCTACCTTCTTTACCTCAATTTTATCAATCTTTGGGCTATGAAGTGGAAATACCTTCTCTACACCAACGCCAGAAGCAATACGACGTACAGTAAACGTCTGATCTGCTGCTGTAGCTCCTTTATGGACAGAGATCACTAAACCCTCAAATACCTGCACACGCTCCTTTCCACCCTCCTGAATACGCTCATGGACACGTACGGTAAACCCAGGACGAACCTCAGGGCGAGGTTTTACGTAAGTAGCCGATCCATCTTTGATAGTGGCAGATGTCATTTCCGGAGCAGCATAATGACTGAAATTACCCCTGTAAAGGGAAAACTAGGGAGAATTGGCTTTTCTTGATCAATTACTTCTTCGCCTCCTCAATCTGTTTCGCTATCTGATTATGTACGATCAAGTGACGCGGATCGTTAATAATATCGGATATAAATCGATCTTTGAGGCTGAGACGATACAAGAAGTCTCCTTGGGCAAAGATGCTGTATTTTACGTTCTTGAGAGATGGATCTTGTAAAAGAAGTGCCTCGAGCATCTCCTTTTTTACATCCCCAATAACCAGCAAATCTACCTTACTTTCCGTCCCTACAAAGGATCCTGCAAGGACTATAAGATCTACACTGGGTAATTTCTTGATTCCAGCGACTACGGGGCTATCTGCCTGAATCTCCTTAGCGAAGATGCTACGCAATTCTGCATAGAGTGGAAAATCCTCATCCACCTTGTAGTACTTCTTGCGATTGCGATGCCGTGCCCGAACAAGCCCGATACGACGAAGATTCTCAAGCTCCCGGCGAATGGAGTTAATTTGCTCATTAAGAAGGCGCGTCAATTCACGAATAAAGAATTCCTGCTCCGGATGTAACAAGAATGTCGAGAGGAGTTTGACTCTCGTTTGGGATGAAAATAGTGCTTTCAAAACAGAGGAAGACATGTGTTCACAAACTGTACTCATGAATAGGTATATAGTGCAAGAAAAGTACTCAATAAGTTGAGTATCAATTTTATTCAAAATAAATGGCTTTTATTAGCCTAAAAACTACATCTACTACACAATTATTTTCTTTTGTCGATCAAATTTTATACTCATCAATGAGCCAATATTGTGTTCTTAGATAACTTTTGAGTACATTACCCAGACCATCATTCAAATTGCCCATCCATTGTAAAAATCGGCAAAATTTGGTAAAATCATAGGAATGTCTCAATACAAAAAAATCACCACCGGAACGCTCGCGCTGATCGTTACTCTACTCTGTCTCAGGGCAGATGGTTGGCAGGTGATTTTCGTAGAGTCTGCCCTCGCTCAAGGAAGCGTAGCGGCCCCTGGGGCAAACATGCTTACAGGTATTTCGGAGCTCGCCATTTTCATTGCAACCGGTATGCAGATGTTAGCATTTATAATTTTTAGCTTTCTGCAAGTATTCCTCGATCCACTGTTTATTGTAGATCTCGTTGGATCTTCTGGATTACGTAATATCTGGAAATACTCTCGTGACATCATGAATATTATTTTTGCATTCATGCTTATTTTTGCTGGTATTTACACGGTAGTTATTGGTAGTGAACAGGGATCGTCATTTATAAAGGCTAAATATAAAAAGTTTATACTGGCTGTAATTCTTGTGAACTTTTCCTGGTTCTTCCCTCGCGTCATTCTCGATGTTGCAAATGTTCTTACCGCAACAATCTATCAGTTACCTGCTGGAATCAGTGGTGGACAAGTTGAATGTAAACTTCCTCCCAAAGATCCAAAAGATCCAAGCACTGCAGAAGATTGCCAAGTTATTGCTGACATTAAGTACTTTAGTGGATGCAACCCTCCGCCGGATGTCTTGGATGCTGATGGAGATCCCATTCCTGGAAAGAAAACGGAATACGTAGAAAAAGGTGTCGTATGCATTCTATACGCACCCTGGGAGAAAGACACGAACACTTCCTACGGAATGCTTAACGGCCTTGTCGTAAACTACGGTAAACTTGGACAACTTCTGCGCGTACTTAAACCCGGTGGAGCTACTACTGTTTCGGGAACTGCCGCGCAACGCTTTAAGCAGACGATGTTATTCCTCATGCATATCGTCTTTATTTTGGTACTCATGACGATGCTCTTTTTGCCGCTCGCTGCAATGCTCGTAGTATTTTTGATACGTATACCCATTATGTGGGTCACCATGGCCTTTATGCCATTTATGTTCTTAGGATTTGTCATAGGCGATAAAATGGCGAATTTCGATAGCATGAAAATATTTGAACACTACGTAAAAGCAGCATTCCTTCCGGCAGCCATAGCCGTGCCATTTGCTGCAGGGTTCCTTATCCTCACAGAAATTACACAGATTGCATGCCCAGCTATTGCAGGGCCACTGTGTTCCAACACAGGCCCGCTTCTGCATAACGTTAACACCTTGTGGGGAATTCTCATGTTGCTCATTGCATTCTTTGTAATTTGGTTTGGATTCTGGGCCGCACTTTCCATTGATCAAATCTACGTTAAGGTTACATCGGGAATTAAGAGCTTTGGTGAGAGTGTCGGAAAAACAGCACTCAAGCTGCCGCTATCTACACCAATCCCTATTGGTGGTGGTAAGAAAATGTCTCTTCTGGGTATTGATGACGCCATTAATAGTATTAATTCCGCTTTGAGCAGTGGTATGGGGGCAAAGCAAGCTTTCAAGCAGGCTATGGCTGGCGGTGGTAAAAAATCAGATGAGACTGTCGCTAAAATATTGAATGCTCCAAAGAGCACATTAAATACAAGCCTAGAAAAAATTATTACAGAAATAGGAAAAGCTAACGGAGGTACTGTGAAAACAAAGTCAAATCTTGATGTGCAAATCAATAGTATTTACAGTAAACACCAAGCAGAAATTCAAAAGGAGCAGCCGGGGATGACTGAAAGTGAATTCCGTGATGCATTTAAAAGAAACTCAAGAGTCTTTAGAAATCTTAAAAATTTGAAATAATAAACCCTCTAACTTGATTAATGAGCCAAGATATCCCTCGCCGGCTACAACAGCCAATGTTTCCAAACTCTTCGCCCGAGGCTACTCGAGGACTTGAAGCTTTAGACAGGCACAACGCCGCACAAGCGGCACATGCAAGACGAGGAGTAGCGAGTTTTGACATCTTTCGAAGCACAGGGAGTGACGAAAGTCACAATCAGTTTAATCGAAGCTTTGCACGAGTCGGAGACTACGCAAACGAAATACGTTCAAAAGATGTTATGCAGGGACTCGTCCGAAGAACATTCAATGTACAAGATGTTGGTGACGAGCGTACTTCTCTAATTGATACTCTCCCCCATATAGACCAAGGACAGTTGCATGAAAAGGAGCCTGATCGTATGCGACAGATGTTCGGAAAACTACGTACATCCCTACGAGTCATTGATGCTCGCGATGCAAAAAGTGTAGAAAAAACTATCACGAGGAAGAATTCGTATGTTGTTCCGTACTTAGACACCTTCATTCTGTATGAGGGAGGTATCAGAGAGGATATAGCCTGGCTGGAAGAGCGTATGTCCCAAGGCCCTGGAGGAGCCAGGGTGCACGAAGAACGGGAGAATATATTTCGTGGATATAGAGACACGCTGGTACGTATAAAAAACAGTCTTACTACCCCTGCCGCAGAACATGAATTTGGGAAAATCTATGGAGCCGATAAGCGCAGTCTGGAAGACTACTGTCGCGATCCTGAAAAATGGAAAGGGGCAGGGCAAATGGCAGGACTCATAGTTATTGGTACTCTACTGGCCTTTTTAGCAGTACATGACTTTAAAAAGGGTTCGCTTTCTTTTTCGACAATGTTGCTTGCTGGTGCTGCTATGTTCTTATCCAGAAGTGGGCCCAAAACCGCTGTGCTTTCCAGTTCGCAATTTGCTCGTCTCTCTGGACGCATAGGAAAAGGGGGAATAGAAAAGCTTCAGAACTTTGCGCGTACAAACTCCGGCCCATATAACCACTTGGTAAAAACTTTGAAAGACAGAGCGAACAGAGGGGGTATTACCGAAGAAAATCTCCATTTGCTTACCGACCCAAAAAATAAGAGAAACAAAGTGCCCGAAGACATTGCACGAATGTTTATAGGTGACCCAACACCTGCCGGCAGTGCCTATGTACTGGCACGACTGAAAAAATTAAAAGACCCAAAAACCCGAAGGCTCACCGTTGATCTAGCGGGAGCAAACGCAAACCCAAATGCACACCGGGAACTTAATGATCTTATTCGCCAGGACAAGGGCTAGCCTACTTTTTGCGCTTTAGCTCTTTGAGGAAAACTTCAAGAACATCACCCTCTTCGATAAGGATTGAGCTTTCGGTACGCATACCACACTCTGTACCCTCTTTCGCTTCTTTGATATCATTATCTCCCTTACGGAGTGAAGTGATGCGACCTGTTCCTACCTCTTCTCCGTTACGCTGAATACGGTATGTCAAACGTTTAAGTGTTCCATCAGTCACTTTACCTCCAATAACTTGCTCGTTCTTCTTCGTCATAAATACTCCCCTAACTTCTAGGTGCCCCATTATCTTCTCGTCTTCCTCGGGTTCTACCAGACCCCGAAGCAACCCATCAATATCATCCAGGAGCGCGTAGATAACATCGTATTCCTGCACCTTCACCCCTTCATGATCGGAAGCTCTTACAGAGGTCGGAGGCACTGCTACGTGGAACGCAACGACGATACCGTCACTTGCTGATGCCATCATGACATCTGTTTCTGTAACAGAGCCAATAGCTGAGTGAATTACTTTTACCGTTACTTCTTCTGTGGTCTTTTTAGAAATTGCTTCTGCAATGGCATCCAAAGAACCCTGTGAATCTGCCTTGAGTACTACTTTGAGCTGTTTAAGTTTTCCTTCTGAAAGTCGAGAAACCAGATCTGCAAAACTACGCTTTTTACGAAGGGCACCCTCTTGCTTTACTTCATCTACCAGCTGCTTTGCATGCTGCTCGGACGGAACGACCTGCAAGATGTCACCAACCTGAGCAATAGAAGAAAGCCCCGAAACACGCACGGCACCCGATGGGCCAATATCTTCATACTTCTTTCCGTGCTCATCAACCATAGTACGAATCTTTCCGTACACTTCGCCACACGCAAAAGGCTCACCTACTTCGAGCGTACCGGTATTTACAATCACTGTTGCCAGTGGGCCAAGAGACTGGTCAAGATGGCTTTCTACAACAGTAGCAATTCCACTGCGATTAGGATTGGCCTTGTAGGCTGCCTCCTCTCCCATAAGAACAAGTGTATCGAGAATCTCTTCGATACCCTGCTTCGTCTGAGCACTACAAGGAATAGTTGGCGTTTTTCCACCCCAGCCTTCCGCTTGTAAACCATGACCTGCTAACTCTCCCTTCACTCGCTCTGGATCTGCACCTTCTTTATCCATTTTATTGATAGCAACAATAATCGGAACATTTGCATCCTTGGCATGATCTATAGCTTCGATCGTTGTTGGTTTTACCCCCTCATCTGCAGCAACAACCAATACAACAATGTCTGTGACCTGAGCACCCCTAGCTCTCATAGCAGTAAAGGCTTCGTGGCCTGGAGTATCAAGGAAAGTGATCTTATGTACCTCGTCAGACCCCTTGGACTTGTGCTCTATCTGATAAGCACCGATGTGTTGAGTGATTCCTCCTGCCTCTCCTTTCACCACGTCCGCCTCACGAATCACATCAAGAATAGAAGTTTTTCCATGATCAACATGCCCCATTACAGCAACTACAGGTGCCCGGGGAGAAAGATTTTCTGGCTCATCCTTTAGGAAGTCTTCGAGATTGCGGGAAAGCAGTGCTTCAGCATCCCCAATAGATTCCTCTTTCTGAACGTTAACACCCATATCCACAGCGATCACTGCCGCAGTATCGTAATCAATATTCTGCGTGATGGTTGCCATGACTCCGTTACTCATAAGTGCCTGAATAACTTTTGGAACCTGGATACCAGTTTTTTCAGCAAACTCCTTTACTGTGATTTGCTCGGGAAGCATAACCATACCCTCCTTCTTCTTGATCTGCTCCTGGTGAACTGTTGCTGCTTCCTTTGGTTTTGCAGGAGTCTTCTTGGCGACTGCGCTGCGCTTTTTGCCTGATGGCTTATCGAGTTTTTGTTGTTGCTTTTTTATAGCCTCCTTTGAGACATCTTCCAGAGTAAGTTTTCGAAGAACATTCACCTCTTTTGCCTTCTCTTCCGAAACCGGTTGTGCAACTTCGGGCTCTTCTGCCTCTTCCTCATCCTTCGTAACACTCTCCCTCGGCTCCTCTGAAAGATCCATGGGTCCAAAGAGTGATTCCATGTCTATATCAAGCCCTTTTTGACGTGCTACGAAACGTACAATACCCTGAGCAAGATTATCAGGAATCTCTCTATCGGTCGGTTTAACACCGAAATCGACGTTTTCCAGCTCCTTACGGAGCTGTTGACCAGTCATGCCGAGAGCCTTGGCGACCTGAACGAGACGCATAGATTTCTTGAAGAAAGCCAGAAAGAGTCTATCAGAGAAAATGCCTAGAACAAGCAAAATGGGCAATGAACAATGATCAATACCCAAAAATCATATGAGCATTGCTCATTTGTCATTGGCCATTACTCTGCCAATTCTCCTATGACATCTGTTCCTGAGTTTTTATCCGGTTTGGACTCGCCTATTTCGCCTATAACATCTGTTCCCCGTACAGGAGGCTTGGCTACCTGCTGCATTGGGGGCTTGGGTGGTTCTGGCTTTTCGGGAATCTTTGCCTGAGATTCAACTGGGCCCTGTGCAGAAAGGTTTTGCTCCTGCATCCCCACCTTCAGTTTTTGTACTGCATCAATGACAGCAAGATCGAAATTATCGAACTCTTTGATGCGAAAACCTGCAGCTCTTGGATGCCCTCCTCCACCAAACAGTTTCCCTGCAAGACTGCTTACATCAACAGATGCGCTGCTGCGCATACTGGCTTTAAGTCCGCCCTCTTCCATCTCGGTAAAGAGGATATGAATATCTGCATTGGGGATAGTAGAAATGAGCTCATCAAGAATACCTGAAGTCTCTTTGCTCGCTGCTTCCATCTCTGCCAGATCCTCCTTAGAAACTGTTGACCACACAATGCCCGCAGACGTATCCATCTGAATACGGTTGAGTGCACGTCCCCAAATCTTGAGAGTGCTGAGTGGTTTGGTTTTGTAGATATGCTGAACAATTTCCTGCTGTCTGGCTCCGCGTTCAAGAAGCTCTGCGGCAACCTCCAGGCTACGCGGTGTGGTATTTGGATTTTGGAAGCTCCGCGTATCGGTAATAAGACCTGTAAGAAGCAGTGTCGCGATATCCGGTGTGATCTTATCCTTAAAGCTTTGCTCATGCATAAACCAGTCATAGAGAACCTCTGTGGCAGATGCTGCTGTGGTATCGATCATCTGAAGCTGACCGTAGTTGGTATTACTAATATGATGATCGATATTGAGAATTGGAACAGAGGTATACAGATCGATATTGTCCGTATAAAACTGACCCATAAGCGGGAGATCTGCTGTGTCGACTGCAACGATGAGATCAAAGCCAGGTCCTGTATCACCAAAACTCACATTCTGCGGATTGATACGACCTGCCTTTGGCATAACAATAATATTTACTTTGCCATCCTCAACGGTGTACCGCAGCTTATCCACTTCTACACCTCCTTCCAGATTTACGGTAATCACAAAGTTCTGCGAAGTTTCTATCCCCTCCTGTAGCTTCTCAAATCCGGGTAAGAAATTGAGATTTTCAGGCTTTGTATCCGGGCAAATCACCGTCACATCCTTGCCCATTTGCGTAAAGACCATTTGGCAGGCAAGCGCAGACCCGAGTCCATCGGGGTCAACATTGGCATGCGGCACCACGAGAATCCTCTGAGCACCTTTTATGGCGCTAGTTGCAGCCGATATCTGGTCATTATTGAGTGGCATATTAACTTATTATTATAACATAATTATCATAATTTGACAATACTCGCAAACTGGAAAATAAGGATGGATTCTGGCACAGATCCCCTGCTTAGGCAATATCCTATGAGTGATTTTTGAGACATGGTCGGGGCGACTGGACTTGGAACCTGCCGACCACAACGAGCCTTAAGCCTTCATTCTACCAACTGAACTACGCCCCGATGAGTGCAGTTTACTACTGAACTCTTTATCATTGTTACTTTTCGGATGAAAAGTAACCAAAAATCTTTGCCACTGATGTGAACGAAGAAATATTTAGAGCTTGTAGCGTGCGCTCCTTGACGAAGTCTGCTGCGCAGCTTCGCACTGCGTCGCTAAGAAGATTATTCATGCGGGGTGATCTTCGTCCACACTACAGTGGCAGACGAGTTGTTCATGCACTGGCGAGCGCATATGTTTGATGGCGAAGAATATGGATATGATTTGCATATAGCACGTGAATGCCAAGTCCCGAAGGGAACTTGGTTGAACGTGCGCACAGGAGTACTACTTCCTTGTATTGCTTCGCACGAGTCTGCGCGAGTCTTGATTTTTTCTGCCCCTTTTTTATCAAGAAAAAAGGGGCGAGAAGAATGAAAAGTAACAAAGAAAAGATATATAATACAAATACTATGAATAACAACGGTCAAGAAATTCAGGCAATCATCGATCGCAACAAGCGCGTTGAAAGAGACAAGGCTTGGGAAAGAAGCATTACGAGACGTGGAAGCATTGCCCTATTTACCTATATCACCGCATACATCTATATGCGAATAAATAACGTAGAGAGTCCAGAGATGCAAGCCCTTATTCCAGCTGTTGCCTTTATCTTCTCTACACTAACACTCCCACCACTCAAAAAATGGTGGTTAGAACGGTGACACATACCGCGCCTTGTCTCCCAATTGATCCTCAATCCTCAGAAGCTGATTGTACTTCGCCAAACGATCTGTCCTGCTTAAACTTCCTGTTTTAATCTGCCCTGTTTGCAGTGCAACTGAGAGATGTGCAATAAAGGTATCCTTGGTTTCGCCACTTCTATGACTAACTACCGCAGTCCAACCATTGCCCTGAGTAAGTTTGATAGCATCCACAGTTTCTGAGACCGTTCCGATTTGATTGAGCTTAATAAGCACAGAGTTCACCGCCTTCATATCGATAGCTTTTTGAATTCTCTCTACATTCGTAACAAGAAGATCATCACCAACAAGTTGAGTAGAGTCTCCAAGTTTTGCCGTAAGCTCTGCAAACCCATCCCAGTCATCTTCGCTATGACTATCCTCGATGCTGATGAGTGGATACTTCTTCGTAAGCTCAACGTAGTAATCAGTTAACTCAGAAGACGATAGCGATTTGCCATCGATTGCATAGGAACCACCTTCATAGAACTCCGAAGCAGCAGCATCAATCGCTAGCTGAATCTTTCCGGTGTAGCCTGCTTTTTCGATCGCCGTAACGAGCAACGTGAATGCCTCATCACTTCCACTTAAGTTCGGCGCAAAGCCGCCTTCATCACCAACAGCTGTTACTTTGCCTTGCTCCTTGAGCATAGCGCGCAAGATATGGAATGTTTCTACACCTGCTCTGAGAGCATCAGAATAATTAGTAAATCCCGTTGGCACAATCATGCATTCTTGAAAAGAAAGATCGTTATCTGCATGCGCTCCGCCATTGATAACATTCATCATAGGGACAGGAAGAAGTGTCGGGTTCTCTACTTCATACTGCTCGGCCAGAGACTGCCATAGTGGCCGTCCTTCAGACCAAGCTCTAGCCCTACATACAGCCATAGATGCTCCCAAGATTGCATTGGCACCAAGTGTAGATTTATTGGGTGTGCCATCGAGATCAATCAGCAGCTGATCAATCGTTCTGTGGTCAGCCACAGGTTGACCTTTAAGATGATCGTTAATCGTGGTATTTACATTCCCTACCGCCTTCATAACAGACTTTCCTCCGTAGATCTTTGGGTCTCCATCACGAAGCTCCAGTGCCTCATGGGAGCCTGTAGATGCGCCCGACGGCACTCCTGCTCGACCCATTTTTCCATTATCAAGTTCACAATCTACTTCAAGTGTAGGATTGCCTCGAGAATCGAGTATCTGTCGTGCGTGAATCTTTTGTATCACTGTCATGTGTGCATGATAACACTACGCACGCTTCCGTGCACTCTCGTTCAGCGTTGCACAGTAGGCGGCAATCATTGTGAGGATGATGAGATTCCATCCGAAACCGGAGTTTGGAAGCTCACTAGGTCTGCTGGAAACACTTTCATACTCCCGCCCTGCACTGCTACTCGATTCCTCCACGGGCGTATCTTCGTCACCTGTATCTACGCGTGCAGCAATACGCTGTTCACGCCTCTCTTGCATACGAAGTCGTTCGCGCCAATCTTCTTCTTGTTCATCTTCGGATGGCTCTAAGTTTTTTTCTTCAGTGCTCTCTATCCAACTGGCAAGGAACCCTGTTTCATCAACACTCCAGAAATCTCCACTCCACAGCACTGTCGCGAGTTCTGTTTCCCAGTGCCCCTCCTGCTCAGATAAAAACGCTGCTGCTGCAAATAGGATAAGAATAAGCCCCAAGAAGATAAGCCGAGGCGTACGCCTTCGAATAACTTTGAGACAAAAGAGGACCAAAAATACAAATCCCAGAAGCACGGGAGCCAATGTCCATCCCCACGAATACAACACAACACTTTCATTTTCTACAGTGCTACCAACTACAACGCCCTGCAATGCAAGCCAGACAAGCAAGATTACAGCCGGAAACCAGTGAAGATTGCGAAAAGAGTTATCTGCTCTCCTGCGCTGAAATAATGAGTACAGAGAAAGTGGATACACAATAGAAACAATAAACAACACAGCCCAAGGTAATGCACCGTCCGGAAGACTTGGCAGTGTTGCTGTAAGCAAACCAGTCAATGCAATGACTGCGCCGAGTACTACGACCAGAAACGTCTCTGTAAAGTGCTTGAGAGGCATAGGAGGAGTATGGTCTTTGATTAAAGATCACGTGTCAAGAAGATTGAACAGCAGACTTATTCAACACTTTTACTCTCTACAGCCAATGTTTTTTCGCAAAGTAGGTCAACATTGCTATTAAAATGCCTCCCATAACACCCATGACAATAAAAAATGCATTCGGGTGCGCTCCAAAAGGCAAACCAACATTCATACCATAAAGCCCTGTAATAAACGTAAGAGGGAGCATTGTCACCGAGAAAATCGTCAGCACCTGAATGACAGCATTCGTCTTATGCGAAAGCCAGGATTCATGGGTATCCTGCAATGCATCAATCATTTCCTTCGCCGTATCCAAAAGCGCCCACTGCCGCTCTATGGCATCGAGAATATCATCAAAGTAGAGAGCGAGTTCATCGGGGACAAATTTCTTATTTTTGTGTTCGAGAGTAGCGATCAATGTTCGTTGTGGAAGAAGAATAGATCGCATCGCAATGATATTGCGCTTGGTATTCATAATGTCTTTAAGGAGATCTACCTCTTCATCTGTTTCGAAGAGGATTTCTTCCATACGCCTTAGCTCTTTACGAATACTATCAACGAGTGGGAATACATCCTCAAAGAAATGACGCATCAGCTCGTACAAAAAGAATCCTGTGCCATGCTGGAGGTACTCTTCCTGCAGCTTTTCGGATGCCTCCAGGTCACTCCAGAGACGATCGAGGATAGGAATTTTTCCGCGATGCAACGTAACGAAGAAATCAGGACCCATGAAAATATTTACCTCCTCCTTGATAATACGACCCGATTTTCTGGCTCTGTAGGGAATGTGAAACACCAAAAACAAATACGTGTCGTACTCCTCTACTTTTGGTCGCTCATGTTCACTTAAACAATCCTCAATATCGAGCTCATGGAACCCATATTTTTTTTGCAGCTCCTGGAGCACCTGCTCCGTTGGAGCAGGGTCATCATGCCAAGATACGCCTTTATAGGTAAGGGAGCGCATAGCAAATGCGAGAACGAGTTAATGGATCTAGAGGAAGGGTCTGGTTCCATAATCTTTAACAAGGTTACAGAAAGAATTCTATTACGACAATAAAACTCTCTTTCACCTTACTTTTTTTTCTTCGACGGCAAATATTTTTCGCGTGGGTCTTCATCTTTCTTTTCTTGCGGGACAACTTCGTAATGACGCATACGATACATCTTGATTTGAAATCCAATATAGACAGCGGCGCTTGCTCCCCACACAATCCACCAGAAACGCATAGAAAGATAGCTGATACTCTCGACGCGACAAACCGTAAGAAAGATTCCGATAATTCCATACCACAAGGCAACGTTTGCCCAGCTACGCGATAACTTACGCGTCACCGCAGTACTCTGCGCACTACGCCAGCGTTTTAACGCAAAGGAACTAACGATAAGTACTGCACAGACAAGGAATGCTACAACAACCTTTGGGCTGCTGTAGAAGGGAGCCGGTGGGTTTGGCCAGAAAAGGTAACTCAACATGATGTCTTTATAGCGAAAGATTCTCTTTTGGTGCTGTATTTTTCTTGGATTTTTTTACGACGCCGCCTTTCTTCTCTCCAGGCACACGGCGTTGAGACTTACGTGTATCAACAAGAACCTCCGTCAGTAATTCTTCCAGCTCACGCTCTTTATTGGTATGAGGCGGGCGAATGAGAAGATAGAGAAAAAATCCCGCTACGGGTAGTGCAGCAACAATGACAATAGAAAAGAACATATACCAGAACGAATGCGTCCTGAGTAAAATATCACGCGTGGTAAAGAAGACGAGAAAAATAACCACAATGCCCAAAAGGAGCATCCCACTTTGTAGAAGGCGGAGCGCAGGGTCCTCTGCCAGAAACACGAGCCATGGCTGAGCAAATCCTTGAAGAAATGTGACAATAGATGACATTAGAGATGTGGGTACTTACGTCTGTGCACCACAACGTACACGACAGAAGCGAGGAAAGAAAGTATTGCGAGAAACTGAGAAAATCGCATTTCAAATGTTGCAAATGGCAACCACCTTCTTGCAATCATGTATCCGCCAAATACAACAATAAGTATTCCTTCATAATATAGTAGCGCTTTCTGCGTAAGTTTTAATTCTACTGCGGCGAACACTCCAAGGCTAATAAAGAGTGCCGTCAGGATGAAAAAATCCATCTTAGTTGCAAATACCGGAATAGAAAAATCTCCACGAAAGTACTCAAAGAAAAACGTTGCCACACTCGCCATTAATATACCGAAAAACGTTTCTGATCCTGCTCTGGAACTTTGCTTCCGAATAACTAACAGGAGAAAAGTTAATGCAAGTAGTGTAAACGCATAGTAAAGCTGTACGGGGTGAATAGGAACTGTGTAGCGCACACCTATCGTGTCATACGTCACAGCCCAAGGTACATCAGTTGGTTTACCGTACGCGCGACCTGCTGCAAATTTACCAAACCAGTCAAATGCACTCCCAAAGATTGCCGCAGGAAGCAGTACATCCAGCCATTGCAAAAATGTAGAACGATGCGTTCGTGTGTACCAAAACAATACAAAACCGATACCTACTGCAGCTCCCATGAAACTAAACGATCCATCCCAAAAGACAAAAACACGAAGAGGATCTCTCAAAAAGACTTTGTACTGCGCAATAATTGCAAACAGCCTTCCAAATCCAATGAAGGCAAGTGCGAACTGCGGTGCCTTCTCTTTAAAGTGTTGCAAGGAAAGATTGGCACTCTCAGAAAGGCGGAGAAAGAACTCTGTTGCAAGCCACACTCCTATTAGAAAGAAGATAACACGCATCCAGATAATAACCGGGCCAAAGGAGAATGATTCAAACATTGTAAATATACTATACGGTTTTCAGTAAAAAATATATCTTCTACAGCCGACCTCACCCTAACCCTCTCCTTTGCGAAGGAGAGGGAACTGTTTGCTGTATTTTGTTTTGTTTACCAAAAGCCCCTTTAACAGAACTCCCCTCTCCTCTTTGGAGGAGAGGGGTTGGGGGTGAGGTCAGACTAGCCAATCGATGCATCAAGTCTTCGCTCAGAAATATCCTCCGCAGTCTTCTGGATAAATTCTTTAAGAGAAACTTCAACCTGCTCTTTTGTCTTCACATTACGTACAGCAACTCCTTCACGTTCTTTCTCTTTATCACCAAGGACAAGAAGGTACGGCGTTTTACTCTTTTCTCCTTCACGAATACGCTTACCAAGTGACTCCAAAGAATCTAAATACTCCGTGCGAATTCCCTGCTCTTTGAGCTGCGTTTCGACGGATCGAGCGTAATCCTCATGTACATCAGCAACTGGGAGGATTCCGACCTGTACTGGAGCAAGCCACAGTGGAAAAAGAGCGGCAAAGTGCTCGATCAAAATGCCCATAAATCGCTGTGTAGAGCCAAGAACTGCTACATGTAGTACAGCAGGTCGATGGTCTTTACCATCCTCGCCTACGTAGGTCATATCAAAGTTTTCCGGCTGATTAAAGTCGAGTTGCACCGTTGTAAGCTGCCACCCCCTACCAAGCGCATCATTAACATCCACATCAATCTTTGGTCCGTAAAAGGCAGCCTCTCCATCGTCAACTATAAACGGAACTCCCCACTTTTCGGCAGCTTTCACCAGTGTCTGTTCTGACTTTTCCCAAAGAGCATCATCGCCAAAATACTTGCCCTTCTTTTTTTTGTCTCGAACAGAAATTTTGACGTGAATATCTTTGAATCCAAATGTTTCAAAAATCTGTTCCATAAGACTCAAAATCATCTCAATTTCTGATTCAATCTGATCGAGACGAACAAAGTGATGTGTATCGTCCTGTGTTAGCGCTTTTACACGTGTAAGACCGGCGAGTTCTCCACTCTTTTCGTTACGATAGCACGTGGTGTTCTCTGCAAAGCGAATCGGAAATTCTTTGTAGCTGTGCGGTTGAGCATTGTAGAGCTCAAAGTGATGCGGGCAGTTCATAGCCTTAAGCACATACTGATCCCCATCATCATCTTCCATAACCGGCATCATGGCATCGTATTTGCCCATGTGTCCGGAAAGTTCATAAAGCTCAGTTTTGGCAATGTGCGGTATGCCAACAAACGTGTATCCGAGGTGTTCCTTTTTCTCACGAGCGAACTGTTCAAGTTCATACTTCACCGTCTCTCCTTTTGGAAGGAACATCGGAAGTCCAGGGCCTACTCTGTCAGAGAATGTAAAGAGACCGAGCTCTTTCCCAAGCTTTCGGTGATCGCGTTTTTTTGCCTCTTCCAGCATCTCCAGATGCGCCTTCAGTTCATCTTTGGATGGAAATGCTGCCACGTAAATGCGCGTCAGCTGATCGCGTGTTTCATCCCCTCTCCAATAAGCCCCTGCAAGGCTCATGATTTTAAATCCATCAGCAGGAATCTCCTTAAGGTTTTCGACATGTCCCCCCCTACACAGATCGATAAACGTTTCATTTCCGTCTGCATCGAGATTGCGGTAATGCGTCACCTCTGTCTCTCCTTCTGTTGCAAGATCTTCGATCAATTCTACTTTGAATTGCTGATCTCTCCCCTTCCAGAATTTGATGGCATCCTTTGTAGACAGCGTTTCAGAATCAAACGTTTGTCCTTTGTTGATGATGCTACGCATTTCTTTTTCTATAGATTTAAAATCCTCATCAGTGATCGGTTCTTCGAAGAGGAAATCGTAATAACACCCTGTATCTATAGGCGGGCCTATGCTGATCTTTGTATTTGGCCAAAGTTTGAGTACTGCCTGGGCAAGTACGTGCGCCAGCGAGTGGCGCAGTTTGTAGAGATCGTCAATAACAGGTTCGGCGCTCATAAGTGTCAGGAGTTTAGCAGTGGCACCTTCTATCTCAAACCTAACTCTGTTGTTAATGTATGCACCTCTCTTAGGACATTGTGATCACTTTGCATACTGCGCTCAATCTTCTCACAGGCATTCATAACCGTCGTGTGATCGCGATTCCCAAAGGCTTCTCCCAGACGAACAAAGCTGACACTGAGGTGTTTTTTGCCAATGAACATCGCAATCTGGCGGGGCATCAGCACCTCGCGTACACGAGATTTACCAACAAGATCATCAATGGAAACGGAATAATACTTACTCACAAGCTCCATGACATCCTGGAGTGTTGAACGCTTTTTCTCTGGAGTTTCAAACCCCACCTCTTCTTCTTGTAGATGAGGGTCTTTATTGAGCTTACGCATGATTTCTGCGATAGATTTGATAGTGGGCATACGCTGTTCCAATTCGTACTGAGCAACGGCCTGCATCAAAATTCCTTCGAGCTCACGGACATTCTTTGTCGTATGTTCTGCAATAAATTGCAAGACAGAAAGATCGATAAAGAGCTCGTACTCAGCAGCCTTTTCTTGCAAGATTGCCAAACGTGTTTCGTAGTCCGGCTCGGAAACATCTGCAATCATTCCACGTTCAAATCGAGAGACAAGACGGTCTTCGAGTTGCAATTCATCCGGTGGTCTATCAGAAGAAATAATTATCTGCTTGCCTGCCTCGTACAGTGCATTAAACGTGTGGAAAAACTCTTCTTGTGTACGCTCTTTGTTTGCAAGGAACTGAATATCATCAATGATTAACACATCCACCTGGCGATAACGTTTGCGAAGCTGCTCCATCTTTTGCATGCGAATAGCTTCCACAACCTGATTCGTAAAGTCTTCTGATGTTGTATAGACCACTGTTGCTTTAGAGTTTTTCTGCAAGATAGCATTTCCTGTCCCCTGAAGAAGGTGTGTTTTTCCAAGCCCTACTCCTCCGTACAAAAAGAGCGGATTGTACTTTCCTCCGGGAGAAGTAGCGACTGCACTACAGGCCGCCTGCGCCAGTCTGTTATTTGCTCCGACCACAAAATTATCGATGAGATACCGTGGATTTAAGATTTTACTGGTTACACCCTCTGCCATTTTTACTTCATGCTTGTTTGGGAGCTTTCGCTTTTTTTGCTCCGGGAAATGTTCCAGAAGATTCACAGTACGCTCCCGATTATCCTTGAGTCCACCATCTACTTTGTACACCACTTGCGATATTGCACTATCTACTTCTTTCAGAGCTTCGAGAGTTAAAGACTGATAGCGCTCGAGGTGCCAGTTCATAACTGTCGTTAACGGAAGACCGATGATAATTTTTCCTTCTTCACGTCCGAGAATTGTCGTATCACGAAACCACGTAATAAACGCACCACGCTGCAACTTCGACTCAAGCTTTTTAAGTACATCAAGCCACAGGTCATTATGACCTGCCTCCGGAGCCACTGTAGCTGTACTACTAGAAGAGACGGACGATGTCATTAAACGTAATAAGAAGAATAAGCAGTAACAACAAAACAAATCCAACGGCATTTGTGGCGACTTCGAACGTGCGGTTTATAGGCTTGCGACCTATCCACTCTGCAAGGACAAAGATCAGTCGTCCGCCATCGAGTGCAGGAAACGGCAATACGTTAAGTGCTGCAAGGCTAAGGCTAAGTAAAGCGACCAAACGTAAGTAATGCATAAATCCTTCCTGCACAGCACCATGTGTGAGCTGTGCAATACCAACAATTCCTGCAATGCCTTCCGGTATGGTTCCTGTTCGAGCCAAAGAAGAAACAAGCTTTCCTATTCCAATGACAGTCTGCACCATCATGACTTTTGATTCACGAAACGATAGTCCAATCGCTGTTGCTATATTTCTATCAGGAGCAGAAAGTTCTAATGGATATGGAATAATAACAATGCCAGATTTACCATCCTGCAATGCCACAGAGTACTTCGTAATTTCTTCACCCACCTTGCCATCTGTAAAACTAGAAATGCCGTATGTCACTCGACTCTTGCCCTCTTGTAATTGTGAAACAGAAGAAACACTCGTAATGTCCTCCCCATCAATAGAACGAAGAACGCTCTTTTGCGGAACACCAATTTTTGCTGCGTTACCTCCAGAGATCACTTCATCGATCATGACACTCATCACCAAATGAATCTCTCCACTTCTTCCTGCTTCTTCCATTTGTTCGAGTGTTGTGTAGGTCGGTACCCAGTTACCTGAGGAGAATCCAATCGTGAAGATAACAAAGGCAAGGAGAAGATTCATAAACACTCCTGCAAGCAAAATAATAATACGTGCGTGCACGGGGGCTGCACCAAAACTTCCTTTTGCGCGGCGCTCCTTCTCTGTCATTGCACTCTCACCTTTCAACCTCACGAATCCACCAAAGGGAATCCAGTTGAACGTGAACTCTGTACCATCACGCTTAAAGAGCGTCTTTGCCTTGGGGGGCAATCCAAATCCAAACTCCTCAACGACCACTTTAAAGAAGCGGGCAGCGGAAAAATGACCCCACTCATGAATAAGAATAAGGACTGAGAGAAGAACAAAGAATGCCAGTGCTGAAACAAGAACACTCATACCTGGGAACGAGATAGTACAGTGCTCGTGGATAACTTAAAAGTTTTCCACACCTACTTCGTCTTGCATACATGTAAAAAAATTTTTCTGTGTATCAATGTTTAGTGAAGTGAACTTTTTCTATCCGCGCGCTATGACCCATGCATCTACGCGCGCAGCTCCTGCGTTCTTTAATGCTTTTGCACACGCATCCAATGTTGCTCCGGTTGTTGCAATGTCATCAATAAGAACAACGTGCTTCGGAACTGTGAGTCCCCTGTGCACAACGAATGCATTGTGCATGGAAGTCATTCGTTGCTCGCGTGACCTCCACGCTTGGTGACCTGTGTCTCTGGTACGCCTCAAAAGATTGCAATACGGAAGATCCAAAACCGA
>DJKT01000062.1 GCA_002436205.1 Candidatus Peribacter sp. UBA6535 | reverse complement strand
TGAAACCGCGTCGCCAGTGGCTTACGGAAATGATGCAATGAAGACTCAATGTTCTCCTGTGCTGCAAAGACGAAGTTAATCTTGCCACCGAACTTTTTTGCAGCCCCTGTCTTTTTAGAAGAGAAGAGTCCGCCGGACTTTTTAGTCTTAGCTTTCTTTGCTTTGGATTTCTTTCCTTTCTTGCCCTTTGTAGCCTTGGCGGAGGAGGGTGCTTCTTTTTCCGGCATTGTCACTTCTTCCTGTTCGAAGTTCATACGAATAGCATCCTCGAGTGTTGGTTCACCCGGCTCGGATGTTGCAACTGTTAACGTGCTTCCTTCCTGCTTTACAACAATTGCATGATACGTTCGCGCAACTTCTTCCGGGAGCTTTGCAATGAGTTCAGGCTTTGGGGGAGTTGCTGTGATGTCATAAAATGGCAACTTGTAATGCTCTGCCAATGCTTGCTCGTAGAGCGATTGGGTTAGAAGCCCTTTCTCCATCAGAACTGCAAACAGACTCGTCTTGCGATCTTTCGCAGATTTCTGTGCAATTTTTAGTTCTTCTTCTGAGACATAGCTCTGGGCCAGAAGTATTTCGCCGAGTTCGGTATCTTTGAGTGGCATTATTTGATGCTAGATTTAACTTTTTTGATAATTTCTGTAATCGGTGTGTTGGATTTGACGAAGTATTCGATAGCACCCAACTTCTTGGCGCGCTCTTTGTCCTCCTCTTGTCCTAAGTTACTGAGGATAATGATGGGGGATTTCTTTTTGAGTTGTTCCATAAACGTAAATCCATCCATCTGTGGCATGATGAGATCGAGGAGAATCATGTTGTATTTTGTCGCGTTTGCCATCTTGAGACCTTCTGCTCCGTCTGTTGCGATGGTTACGTCGTATCCTTCGTGGGAGAACTTGAGTTCCAATGCATGTGCCAGAGGACGCTCATCTTCGACAATCAGGATCTTTTTACTTTTTTTTGCCGGTGCCTTTTTGGTTTCTTTTTTTGTGTCTTTTTTTGTCATAGCGATTTACCGAATAATCACTATATTTTAGCACAAACAGCGATTTTGAGCAATCTGGGATTCCGCTGGCAATGTAGAGTAGAACCTCTATAATCGGATTCGCCTTCTTTATCTGCTTTCTGATGCCAAAAAGAGCTCTCATTTCCGTTTCCGACAAGACTGGAGTTGCTGAATTTGCCAAGCGCTTACTGGCTGCAGGATACGAGATACTCTCTACTGGAGGCACGTTAAAGGCTATTTCTGATGCTGGAGTAAAAGTGGTCGCCGTGGATGATGTGACTGGGTTTCCGGAGTGTTTTTCGGGTCGAGTTAAAACAATGCATCCAAAGATTATGGGAGGAGTTTTATACAGAAGAGGAGATAGTGAACATGAGGCTCAAGCGAAGGAGTTAGAAATTGAATCAATTGATTTGGTCGTTGTGAATTTATATCCATTCGAAGAAACCTATAACAAAGGTGTAACCGGGGATGAGCTGATTGAACAGATTGATATCGGTGGGCCGACGTTACTTCGGAGTGCTGCAAAAAATCACAAACACGTTACAGTTGTCTGTGAAATTGAAGATTATGATCGTGTAATTGAAGAGATTGAAAAGAGTGGTGATACTTCCATGCAGACTCGAGCGGAATTGGCAGCTAAAACATTTTTGCGAACTACCACATATGATGCAGCAATCATGAACGCACTCTCTGGTGGAGCACGTCGTTCGACTACACTCATAAATGAATTACCTCTTCGTTATGGGGAAAATCCGCATCAATGGGGGGCATACTTCGATGTGTATGGAACAGATCGCGCATGGAAAGTGATCCAGGAAGAGAAACAAATGAGCTACTTAAATATTTTAGATGCGGATGGTGCATGGAATTTGGTGTGTGAATATTCTGATCCGACTGCGGCGTGCATCAAACATGCAAACCCATCGGGTGTTGCATCGCATGAAGATATTTCCGAAGCGTTTCAGCGATGTTACGATGCAGATCGCCTGAGTGCATTCGGTGTGATTGTTGCTTTGAACCGTCCATGCACGAAAGCGGTAATAGAAAAAATTGTTGATCAGAAGATCTTTGCCGAAGTAATTATTGCACCGGGGTATGATGATGATGCATTGGAACTCCTTAAGAAGAAGCCAAAAATTCGGGCAGTCGAAATGCAGTGCCCAAAGCAAAAAGATCACATAATGTATCGGTCTATGCTCGGAGGCATCTTGGTACAAGATCAAGACACGAAGGTGCTGACGAAAGATGATCTGACTGTTGTTACTGATGCCAAGCCGACTGATAGCCAGATTGATGATCTCCTGTTTGCGTGGCTTGTGGTGAAGCATGCAAAGAGTAATGCGATCGTGTTTGCGAAAGATAAGATTACAACGGGGATCGGTTGCGGGCAGACGAGTCGTGTGGACAGTACAATTATTGCTGCGCGCAGAGCAGGTGAAAAGGCACAGGGCAGTGTGATGGCATCAGATGCGTTCTTCCCGTTTGCAGACAGTATTGAGGAGGCTGCAAAGAATGGTATATCTGCAATCATTCAACCGGGCGGTTCTATTCGTGACGAAGAAGTGATCGCCAAAGCAAATGAACTTGGAATTGTGATGGTCACTACTGGTGTGAGGGCGTTTAAGCACTAGGACTACACATCCCTCCGCCCAGCGAGTGCTTCTTTGAGCGTGACTTGATCTGCAAATTCGATATCCGCACCCATCGGAAGTCCGTGTGCAAGGCGGGTTATTTTTTCGACTGCGCCTCCCAGTTGCTTTTGGATGTAACTCGCTGTTGCCTCTCCTTCGATATCAGGATTTGTCGCGACAATAATTTCTGTGACAGTACCATCCGTACATCGGTCAACAAGTTCTTTCATCTTGAGTTGCTCGGGTCCCATCCCATCGATGGGGGAGAGTACTCCGTGTAGTACGTGGTACACACCTTTGAAGCTTGTCTTTTCAAATGCGACAACATCCAGTGGATTTTCGACGACGAGAATAGTGGAGTGGTCGCGGCTGGAGTCTGCACACAAACTGCACTGCTCTTGAAGCGTCACCATCTGACAATCTTTGCAGTACTTCAGTTCATTTTTGAGTGTCATCAGTGAGCCGCCAAGGCCCTCCGGAGATGCCTTACTGCTGCGCAAAAGATGAAATGTTAAACGCTCCGCAGACTTAGGTCCTATCCCTGGGAGTTTGGAAAACTCCTCGATGGTCTTTTGAATTTGTGGCGGAAGTAGAGACATGGGAGATGATGATAGCAAGAGATGATAGATCGAGGTAGCACTAAATATCCCGCCCCTCTTTTAGCCTCCTCCCGACATCTTTTTCTTTCTTACTTTGACGCTTGTCGTATCGCTTCTTGCCTTTTCCAAGTCCGAGAACCACTTTGATAAACTTCCCCGCTTTTACTTCCAGAGGAACAAGCGAGACTCCTTGCTCGGAGAGCTTTGACGTGAGCTTTTCGACCTCACGTTTCTTAAGAAGTAATACACGATCATGTCCTGGTTCATAATCTTCGAGTCCTGATGCATGCCTGTACTTCGCAATCTTCATGCCCTTAAGCATCGGTTTTCCGGAGATCAGTGAGACGTAGGCACCTCCTAGATTCACGTTCCCCATTCGGCAGGATTTGACCTCCTGGCCGGAAAGCGCAATTCCTGCCTCTATGGTGTCTACGATGTCATAATCGTATCTGGCACGCCTATTTTGGGCTACAGTCTTCATTTCGGCCAGATTATAGGCTCAAATAGCCTATTTAGACAGAAATAAAGCTTTTATGGACAGTTGACAAATCTCAAATATGGAGTAAACTTCTTGTCAGTCGTAATGGAAGTCTCTGCGTTTGCAGTGGACACGGCTTGTGCCGACAACATGCGACGGATTACGGGCTTTCAACCCAACTTATATTGTGGCTGAGAGCCCTATTTTATATGCCTAAATAGAATGCAATAAACGTATCAATACGCGCCTGAAAGAAGATGGATACGACAGTACCAAGGGCGAGAAATGGCCCAAATGCTACGTACTGTCCACGTTTGATGCGCCCTGATACAAGCAGCACGCTAGCCAGTACTCCACCGATGATATAGGTCAGAAATAGGCACACAGCCATGTGTTGCCAATCTCCTAGCAAAGCACCGGTTCCTGCCCCTAGGATGATGTCTCCACTTCCAAGCCACTTGCCTCTGCTCAGCAGCCACTGCAGTCCAAAGAACCCTGCACCAAGCGCAATTCCTGATAGGGCAAAATGCCCCAAGTTTACGCTGTAGGCAATGGCGAGGAGGAGGAGGGGAATATTGAGTACGTCAGAGATGCTGTGTGTGTACAGATCAATAATGGCGATAATAAGTAGTAGCCATAAACACAGTGCAAGAAGTATCGAAGAGACAGCTGCGCCATGAAGAATCCATGCAAAGAGAAAGAGAAGACCTGACAGAATTTCTACAGTTGGATAGATCCATCCGATCGATATCTTGCACTCTTTGCACTTACCGCGAAGAATGAAATAGCTAAAAAGAGGAATGAGTTCTAGTGGTGTAAGTGTCTTTTTACATCCCGAACAACCGGAGCGTCCGCAGATACTTTCTCCACACGGAACACGCGTGATGAGCACGGAGCCGAAGCTTCCAAACACAAGACCGAGGATGAAGAAGAGAATACTCATTTCTTCCATCCTAGCAAAATTCGAAATCCGAATCTCGAAATCCGAAATATCTCTACAATCATGTTTCGATTTTCGTTATTTCGTATTTCGCTTTTTCTTTTTCCTAGCACCCCATGCTCCACCTGCAGCACCGATTGCAACGAAGCCAATACCAAACCCAGTGTCTGGAAGTGCGTTTGCATTCGAGCTCTCTACTGAGTGCTCGCTGCCGTCTTCGCGCTCGTGAATATCTCCCCAGAGATCTTCCCAAGCATCTTCTGTATCCATGTTTTGCGTAGCCATTTCCTCCTCCATGATATCTACCTTAAAATTTTGATCTTCAATGTCCTTCTCCCATTCGTCGACCTTCTCTGCTACTGCGATGGGAACACCAGGTCTTTTATCTTCTTCGATTGCTTCTGCGTAATTAATGTCATCTTTATCATGACCTGGCCAAGCAATATCCAATGAATGATTGTCTACTGACTCTAGTAAGGATGGATCGTTTGCCGTGTTGTCTTTTAGCATTCCTGCTGCGCGCAAGTTGCGACTAAGGAGACGCTTTCTGTTTCCTGCATCCATTGTTTTGTCTGCAAGATGCGATGCACCCAAATCATACATTCTGCCACCTTCTGCAGCAGGCAATGTGAGGTAAGCGACAACTTGTGGTTTTGCGTATTCGTATCCGTAGTACAGTGCGAGTGCAAGACCTCCACCAATAACAGCACCAAGTACCTGCTTCCAGAGCGGTGGGCGACCATCGTCTTCTGGTTGTGTGTCTGGCTCGGTATTTATTGAGGTTTGTATGTCTTCCATAGTTTTCTGAAGAATTCATATTAGTATAGCAGAAATACGCATATTTAGAAAGCGATGCCCTCGGGGCATCGCTAACTATAGGTCAAAAGTTGGATTTCTGCTTAGGCTGCAATAGCTTCTTCTTCCTCAGGCTTCTCTGTATTTGATGTCACTGCGATACCACGAGCGCGCAACGCATCAAAGAATCCTTTGTTTGCTGCTTCTACTTCAGCGGTCTTATTTGCAAATGCGAGAGTAGAACCATGCTTTGTCATTGTTGCGATGTATTGATCAATCATTGTGATATCCATATCAGCATCTGTAAGTGTGGAGGCGTCTACAATAACGCGCTTACCTGTCTGCTGAAGCAACTTAACAACACGATCTCCTGTGAGACCTTGATCAATTCCAATTGCTGCATCTTCTCCAAGGGCGACATTGTTGGATGCTCCCTCATTTGTTTGATGGAGTTTGATAGCAACGTCTTCATGTTCTACTGTTTCTGAATTCTCTAAAGTCATAGTAATAAGGGGTATGAATAGAGGGTAGAATTGTACTCCAGAAGCCTCAATTGTCAATATCACTTGTCCCCGAAGGGGATGCCCTTGGTATCAATTTCCTTCTGATGCTTGATTTGTAAATATCGGGATCAAATGGGGCTGCACGCTGTATTTCACAAGACAGATCCTCTTGAGATACTCCTGGAGGAAGCTTCTGATCGTATCCCAGAACGATGAGATCGGGGCTAATATCTCGGACAGGTTTTAGGTAGTCCTGAGCATCGCCAAGAGTGATGTTTGCTTTTGGAAATGCATTTTTTAGAGCGAGTACACGATCGCCTTCTGATTGGTCTGGCGCAATTCCTTTGATCTCTTTTACATTTGCATCGCGTGCAACAGAAATAAAGAGTTCCCCATTAGAGCTAGCTTCTTTAAGAAATGCCAGATGTCCTGGGTGGAGATGGTCGAAGGTTCCGAATGTAAGAACTTTCATGGAGCTATCGCAAATCAACTACATGGATTCGCTTATCATCAATCAGATACATCTTCGTTTCCTCCTCATCTACGTAGATATCTTTCAGCTCACCAATCTGATCTCCTTCGAGAATATACTGCCGTACGTATGTACCTTCTCCGCCAGCACTACTGCCAGGAGTAGCTACAAGTACGCGCCCTGCTACCGGATCTAAGAAGTAGAGATGTCCGTCAAATACCTTGTAGACCCTTATGGCATTCTTGAGTGCTTCTTCGGGTAGATGTCGAATAGTAAATGGTTTTACTTCACCACGAAGTAGTCGCATTACTTCTCCCCCTTCTTTCAAGAGGTAAATGTTTCCATCAATTGCCATATCAAGTGCCCCTTCTAAGTCACCGTTTACATTGTATTCCGCAGGCGCCGTGTAACGGTTTGCCAGTCGCTCATACTTGTAGATTTGATTGTTCTCTGGAGAAAGGACATACAAGAACCTTAAGTATGTTTCGATATCTGTACCTTTGATCCATCCTGCAGGGTCTTCTGTTTTCATAGAAGTAGGCTGTCCGTTTACTAGCTCTATAACGCTATTGTCTGTCGTTTGGAAGACCATGGTTTGATACCGTGGGAAGTCATCTGCATCCAAGATCAATTCATCATCAATGAGTCGCTCGGGGTCTTCTACAGAATTGAGCAATACGCGATAGAGGTCTTGTCTGTCGTAGGCAATAAACTCACCATCGGGAAGTCCGATGAATCCTTGCGCATCAATATCTTTATTTTTCGTTGCCAAATTCACTATCATTCTTGGGGAGAGTCGAACGATATTATTAATTTCTTCACGCTTGGCACGAATACGCTCGAGAAGATCGAGTGCCTCTGCACGGAAGAGATTGCTCTCGTTATCCATTACTTGTTTCGCACGTTGTTCGGCCTGTTCTAAGATAGTGTTTGCACTATCCATCTCACCGGAAAGCCTGCGATTTTCTGCTGTACGAATGAATTGATTTACTTCTTCCAAACGTGTTTCCAGCTCTGCACGAGATTGACGATTTTGGCTACCTGTAGACAAGTTTGCCACTGCCCAAATGATAAGGAAGGCAGCAACCGTACCTGCAAGAAGTAATAGATGTGCTCGACGCTTTCTTTTTGGATCCGAAAGATCTGCAACAAAGTTTGACACAAATTCTTGAATGCGACCGAGGATTCCAGAAGGAACGTAATCACTCACACGCGCCGTTACATCCGCTGCAGAAGAAAGTACCGCAGAGAGTGCTCCAGTTTTACGACGGCGACGGCGAGAGGATGTCGACTTCACTGGCTTGCTTGATGCTACTTTACTGCGACCCGAAACATGCAGGAGGCCAATGGCTGCCTGCTCTTTTTCGGACTCTAGTTCGGTAACAAGCTCATCAAGAAGATGCTCTCCTCGCTGAGAAAGTTGCGCAAGTTGCGCAGGTGTCACCGTACGGAGAAGCCTCTGTGTAGAGAGAATGATGACATCACGTTGTTCCAAAGCTCCACTGGCTATGTGCACAAACGCCGGTGTTGGCTTGCCGCGCGTATACTCCGTAATCTGGCTCGCTCCACTGCCGCGTACAACATACGCCTCTGCACGACCTGCATGCGATACATGTAATACACCTGACTTGTCGATGATTCCCAAAATTGCGTGCACCTCCTCCACCGACTGTGAGAAGGTAAGACCTTTAAAGAGACCATTCAGTTCTTTGAGGGTTCCGTCCAGACGCTGCGCAGCGTCACCATTTGTTTCTAAAAGCGCATGTTTAATGACTGTTTTGCACTCCTTTTCGAGTGTTTTTGCATCGGCTGGAGATCCGTCTACTTGAATAAGAATAGCGACATCTTCACCATTACTACTAGAAAAACTATCCGCGATAAGCGTGGTACCACGCTTTGGTCTTGTGTGCCCAGTTTGCACAGTTATCTCCATACAGTGTAGTAGGCTACCGACCCAAGCGCATTTCGGCAAGGTAGAGTCGAATACAGATGATGTTCGGTCTTGAGAGATTTTTTTTGGTATTTTTGATGTGATACAGAGGCAAGAACAATTTTCTTCGATAAAAATTTGTTTATCTGAAGCCAAAAACTAAGAGCCTCTGCAAGAGCCTACTTGCAATCTGCCTTTGAGAGGACTATGATGAGTGCATATTAATTCATACATAATTCATAACTAATGAAGACAGTAGGAGAATGGCTCGGTTCCCAAAAGGGAGATGAGCGGAAGAAACAAGCCCCGAAGGGCAATAATAATCAGGGTGCTCAGAAATCTGCACCACACCGCGGACAGAAAAAGCCGCACAAAGGGAACAGGCCTCCCTTTCGCAATAATGCGAGAAAGCCTGCACCACGTCCGGCAAATAAGCCGAGCGGTAGTTTTGCAAACGGGAAACTTCGTGTGTATCCACTTGGTGGATTCGAACAAGTTGGTCGTAATTGCTTCGTTATAGAAGTAGATCAGGACATTTATATTATTGACCTTGGTCTACAGTTTCCTGACGAAGACATGCTTGGTATTGATTATTTGATACCTGATTGTTCCTCATTGCGAGGAAAAGAGAATCGCATAAAGGCAGTACTGTTTACCCATGGTCACCTCGACCACATTGGTGCTGTACAGCATTTAATGAATGGGCTGCACTTTCCACCATGTTTCGGCACAAAGCTGACTATGGCTTTTGTTCGCAAGCGATTGGATGAAGAAAAGCTCACGAGTAAATGCAAACTGAACAATGTGGAGTACGGCAAAAAAACACGCATCGGAAAAGTAGAAGTGGAGTTTTTGAAAGTGACGCACTCTATTCCAGACTCCGCAGCGATTGCACTGCACACTCCCTACGGAACACTGGTGCATACGGGAGACTTTAAGTTTGATCTCACACCAATGAACGAAGAGCCTGCAGACTTTCAACGTCTTGCAAAACTTGGCGAAGAAGGAGTACTGGCGATTATCGCAGACTCTACAAATGCGGCAAAGCCCGGACACAGTAAAAGTGAAGCAGATATATCAGAAACACTGCATAAACTTATTCGCGATGCGGAAGGCCGTGTGATTGTTTCGACGTTTAGTTCACTACTCAATCGTATTCAGCAAGTTGTCGAACACGCCAAAAAATATAACCGCAAGGTGTTTGTCTCTGGTCGCAGCATGATAACGAATATTGAAATTGCACAGAACCTCGGGTACATCAAAGCTCCTCGTGGAACGATTCGTAAAGTAGGCCCCGGCATGGATAAACTCCCTGATGATCAGGTGATTATTTTAACGACCGGAAGCCAAGGAGAAGAGATGGCAGGGCTTGCCCGCATCGGCCTTGGTACACACCGACAAATCGGCGTGAAGAAAGGCGACACCATTATCTTAAGCTCCAATCCGATTATCGGAAACGAACGTGCGGTTGCTAAAGTGATTAACAACTTAAGTACACAAGGTGCGATTGTAAAAACCAATGCAGAGTTGGCACTGCACGTTACCGGACACGGAAACGCGGAAGATATTTTGCTGATGCATCGATTGGTCAAACCGAAGCATATTATCCCCGAACACGGTGAACCTTCTATGCGCACTGCCCATGCAAATCTTGCAAAGAAAATCGGCTACGCAGACAACCAAATTCATCTCCTTAGTAACGGAGAAATCTTGGAGTTTGATGCCAATGGAGGCGCACGCAGAAGTAAGAGTAAGATCGAAGTACAAGACATTATTATTGATGGAAAAGGCGGTGCTGCCGGCGAAGGCCAGCGTGTTATCCGCGACCGTCAGATTATGAGTAAGGGTGGAAGCGTTGTCGTTGTGATGAAAGTCTACAAAGATAGTAAGCGTCTCGTTGGAGATCCTGATGTCTTAAGCCGTGGACTCATCTATGGATCCGAACAAGAGGTGATTACCAAAGAAGTTGTGCAACGCGCAAAGAAAGCCTACATCGAAGCACTGGATAAAGGTGATAACGATAGAAAAGCGTTGAAACGGTCTGTAAACAGCGCCTTGTATCGGTACTTTGATCGTAAGTTAAATAGGGAACCTATGGTGATTCCCATTATTGTGGAAGTTTAGGTAGTGACATACACTCTGCGTATGCGATGGCTCCTAAAGAGTACCGCTGGCTTAGCATTAAATATATTTCTGTTAGCATCTTCAGTTGCCCTGTGTGTTGCTATCATCGAATTTGCCATTCGATATACTGAAAATCCTGAACAAAAGAAAGGGGGAATCTATTCTCGAAACTTAGAGTATGACATGTGGGAACACCGCAATGCAGACGGGTTTCGCGGACCACATATTTCTTCGATACCGGAAGGTAGTCGGAAAATATTTTTAATTGGTGATTCGTTTTTCTATGGTATTGGAGTTGATAACGAATTTTCTATACCATCGCTACTTCAAGAATACTTTGAGACAGGCGATGGATGCACACAAATGGTGCTAAATTTTGGTGCACCCGGAGCCGGCCCGACGCAATACGCAAAGATTGCAGAGAAGTACGCAAAGTACACACCTGATGTAGTGTTTCTGGGATTGTATGTTGATAATGATATTCAACAATCTACTGTCTCCGCTGACTTGCCAGAACTAACGCAACCAGGCATTACCTTTTTGGATAGAAATGAAAAACTCTACACACAACAAGGGTGGTGGCAAAAACTTCGCATTGTGATGCTTAGCAAAAAGCTTTTCTCCTTCTTGGAAGCAGGTGTGAGTGGCGTACAGCCAGAATGTAAAGCTATTGTAGATACTGCGGTGGATGTCCCTTCGTACAATCTTCCAATTGAACTAGAGCGATTGGTATGTGATGAGCAAATCAATCCTCACTTGTTACCACGGGGCGCAGTTGGCGACAATACTGCTTATTATGAAGTACTTGCGGAGCGGTTCGAAAAAGATCCTCTGACAAGAGAGAGCATTCTTGCTGTCCGAGATACATTCCCTGACGCAACATTTGCCATTGCGCTTCTGCCTTCCAAGTACCAAGTCAACACTCAATACTTTGAGCA
>DJKT01000055.1:1678-6586 GCA_002436205.1 Candidatus Peribacter sp. UBA6535 | reverse complement strand
GGAAGTTGTTTTCCTAAAGATGTAAAAGCTCTTATCCATTTGAGTAAGCAAGTAAGTGTTCCAATGCCACTGGTAGAAGCGACCCACGACATTAATCAGAGGCAACGTGAACGCTTCTTTCAAAAACTTCTCAATTCTCTGCCAGAAGGATCAACCGTTGGTATCTGGGGGCTTTCATTTAAACCACGAACCGATGACATGCGCGAAGCACCCAGCCTGGACTTGATTCCTATGCTGCTTCATGGCGGACACACCGTACAGGCACATGATCCGATCGCAATGGATAATGCTCGTGTCACCCTTAACGTATCGAAGGATGATGATATCCTCTGGAAAGAAAGTATGATGGATGCTGCTCTCAATGCAGATGCAGTTATTCTACTTACAGAATGGGATGAATTCCGTGGAGTGGATCTGAATAAGCTAAAAGAAATCATGAAAGGAGATGCACTCTTTGACGGACGAAATATTTACGATCCTTCCGAGGTTACCGAGGCAGGACTCAGCTATCATGGTATTGGTATCGTATGAAAATCTTACTAACAGGATCGGCAGGATTCATTGGGTTTCATACCGCCGCGCATCTGCTCGAACGTGGAGACACTGTCATAGGATTTGATAACTTCAATCAGTACTACGACCCGAAGCTAAAAGATGCACGCAATGAAATACTAGAAGGATACGATAATTTTCAAGTCATTCGTGGAGACCTCAAGAATGTCGATGAGCTTAAAAAAGCGTTTGATCTTCTTGGTGGAGGAGACGACACCCGTGTCTGTCATCTGGCAGCGCAAGCCGGTGTACGTCACTCTATAGAGAATCCTGATGAATTCGTGCAGGACAATATTCAAGGCACCAATAACATCTTAGAACTGTGTAAAGAGTACGGTGTGGGCGGGCTGACCTATGCAAGTAGCAGCTCTGTCTATGGAGATAATACCGAGAGTCCATTTAGAGAGGATCATAAAACTGATAATCCCCTATCACTCTACGGCATGACAAAGAAGTGTAACGAGTTGCAGGCCTACACCTACTACAAACTTCACAACGTAAAGAGTACGGGCCTTCGGTTCTTTACAGTCTACGGACCATACGGCCGTCCTGATATGGCACTGTTTCTCTTTGCCAACTGGATAATGAATGATAAACCTCTAAACATCTTTGGGGAGGGAAAGATGCAACGAGACTTTACGTATGTTGAAGATATCGTCTCCGGCATTGTGGCAGCCCTCGATAAAAACTACGACTACGAAGTGTTTAATTTGGGAGGAGGTAAAACAGAAGAGCTTATGGACTACGTTACAACACTCGAAAAGGCACTTGGTAAAGAAGGGGAGAGAAACTTTATGCCCATGCAACCTGGGGATGTGGTTTCGACTTCTGCTGATATCTCTAAGGCACAAAAGATGCTTGAGTACGATCCTAAAACACACATCTCAGAAGGGATTCCAAAGTTTGTGGAGTGGTATAAAGAGTATTACGGAGTATAAGTTATTTCCTGATCCACACTTCCTGTGGAATGTTTTCTATTTGATAGAACCCGTAGCCAGAAACTCCCGGACATTCCTCTAAACAGACTACCGCTTTCGCTTTAGAAAGAAGCGACGGACGGTATCGAAGTATCGGCGAACGACTTTCGTACTGCCAACCATGCCCAAAACCTCCGGCAATCAGAACTGTTCCCTGGCGTGGTAATTGATTGACCTGTCGCATAACTGTTCGTGCTCCTGTCTCGTAAAACGCAAGTTCGGTATGCGCAAACACATACACTGCAATGACAATCTGCATTGCAAGAAGCAAAGCTGATTTACGCAATACCCACGGGCACGCAATAACTCCCCCAACAAGCAGCGGCAAAAAGAGAATGGGATAGTACGCACGATACGACGTGATATGAAAGGCAAAGACAAGTACGAAGCTAAAAAGCATCGCCCACTGTTTTGATTTGAGCATACCGATTAGTCCTGCAACCGAAAGTACTGCACTCCCTGCCCAGAGCCAAGACATCAAACTGACCTGGATAAGATCAAACAGAGGAAGACCTGTGTTCTGCCCACCTGCTTTGATGAAACTGGCAGCGGCCAGAGGATTGGATGCGACGTACATCGCCGCAAGAAGTATGGGAATACCTATGGCAAGAACGCTATGAATAGGATTGATTTTTGCCTTCCAGAAGATAGCAATGACAATCGGCAAATAGAGTACCGCCTGATACGCAGTAAAGAGCGACGCTAGCCAGAAAAGAGCGACCCATCCGGCAATATTCGTATTTCGTATTTCGTATTTCGTATTTCCTGCATCAAGCAGGAGCCACACAAATATCAGCCCCTGCAACGCCGTTAGTACTGCCATCATTATCGTACCCGACTGGAACATGACAGAAGCAGAAAATATCCAAAGACCACAGAGTGTCAAACGGTTTTCTGGGCTCATCTTCTTTGCCATACAAACCACAAGCCACACTGCTTGCACCAGAAGTGACGCAAAAATGATGCGCCATCGCAATTCGTTATAGGGCAAACTTTCAGTAAGATTGAGAATAAAACGCGCGAGTGGCGGATGTGGATAGGGAATATCCAACAAGTACTTTGCCTCATCGGTATGTACACCACCAAGTCCTCTGTATAACGCCAACAAGACAGCATATCCTTCAATACCAATGAGAACTAAGAATCGTCGCATGGTGTGAGTTTTCCGGTAGAAGTGTGAAGATTATGACAAGACTGTGGATCTTCTCCTCGAATATATGATCGATAGAGTAAGCGGATACTGTCACCTTCAATACGCTCTATGCGTAATCCCGAAAGGAGCCACCCCTCGCGCTTAGCCGTTGCCTGAATAAGTGCCTGTGTACGATTGCGCATCGTAAGATCTGTATACAGAGGTAGCAAAATCCACAGACGAAGCAAAATGGCAAATGCAACCACTAGAGTAGTGATCCAAAAAATATGCCACTGCTTGTGTTTTAAGTTTTCCATGCGAAGAATCTGCTCATTGTGTAGTTCCATACCACTCCTGTAAAGGCACCAATAACTACAGCAGCTATATCTAACCACCCCAAAGAAAATAGATACGAACTCACTGCGTAGTTCGCAACCGCACCAAATACACAGGCAATATTATACTTTCCAAATCCAATAAGCATTGCAACTCCTTTCAATCGAGAGAGTGCAAACGTCCAGACGTTGTTGACGTAAAAATTAAAGATAATTGCAACTTCAATTGCAATGAGCACCGCAACGCGGAAACCAAACAATGAAAGTTCATCACCTTCCTGCAAGAAAGAAGATGCCGTAATGTACGTAGCGAGATGCACAAACACACCAAGGCCTCCAACAATACAGTATTTCAAAAATGTCAGTGGAATGTATCGGCCAATCGTTACATCGTAAAGGTACTCCAAAAACTCTATCT
This sequence comes from Candidatus Peribacter sp. UBA6535, assembly GCA_002436205.1. Classification (GTDB taxonomy): domain Bacteria; phylum Patescibacteriota; class Gracilibacteria; order Peribacterales; family Peribacteraceae; genus UBA2170. The sequence continues at coordinate 3,172 of DJKT01000055.1, read as the reverse complement.
GAACACGTCGAGAGAGCTTGCTCTCTCCATGCAAACGAGTAGAGAACGTAAACGGAATCTCCTCAACCTCAGTACTGCGCGGTACACACACGAGTAGATCCAGTAGGATTTTAAATCCCTTTGGATTCAGATTATTTGCAATGCTCTGAAAGAGATTTTTGCGAACAGCAAAGAAGCCACTCATAGGATCCTGCACTTTTACCTTACACACTTTCAGCGCAAGCGATGTTGCGACTCGACTCATAAAATGCCTGCGCTCATCCCACTCTCCAACACTTCCACCAGCAACGTAACGCGACCCAATGGCAATACCATTTCCTGACTGCGCACTGCTATAGAGCTTCGGCAAAATACTCATATCATGCTGACCATCTGCATCCATCACTGCAAGCACTTCTCCCTTCGCAGAGAGGAATCCTTCTATCACTGCAGAAGAAAGTCCCCTGCGCCCTACGCGACGAATAACATGCACATCGTCCCTATCGTGTCCTAGCTCCTGAGCTACTCTCCATGTCTCATCAGGGCTATCGTCATCCACAATAATGATCTCGTGAGGGATATCACGCAGCACCTCTTCAAGCTCTGGCAGAAGCTCTGGAAGGTTCTTGGATTCGTTGTAGGTTGGAAGGATTAAAGAAAGCATTGCTACTAGCGTAGCAGGGGTTAGGGGTTTGTAGTTAGGGGTTTGGGAAAAAATCATTCATAATTTCCCTAACTACTAGCTGCTAGCCCCTTTTTTGATGTTACTATGAGCATATGAAGATACTTGTCACAGGATCATCGGGAACTATTGGAACTAGGCTCTGCGAAAAGCTCCTAGAGGCAGGCCATGCGGTAATTGGTGCAGATTGGGAGAAGTGCAAGTGGAATGAGCAAGTGGAAAATTTGAGAATTGATATCGATCTACGCCATAAAGAGGAGTTTGGAAAACTTCCAACTGACAGCGATTTAATCATTCATTTGGCCGCTAATGCCCGTGTGTATGAGCTCGTAGAACACCCGGACAGAGCGATGGATAACTTCATTGATACATTCAATGTACTGGAGCATGCACGCAAAAATGGCATCAAACGCGTGATGTTTGCCTCCTCCCGTGAAACCTACGGCAACATTCATCTGCCCGAAGGGCAACTCTACAAAGAGGATCAAGCACATTTTATGACCTGCGAGAGCCCCTACACTGCCAGTAAAATAGGTGGAGAGGCTTTGTTCGAAGCTTACAAGCGCTGTTACAACATTGATACGATCATCATCCGCTTCTCAAATGTCTACGGAATGTACGACGATTCTGTTCGTGTTGTTCCCCTCTTCTATAGACAGGCAAAAGCTGGCGAAACCCTGAAAGTGTTTGGGAAAGATAAGTGTCTCGACTTTACGTACATTGATGACGCAGTCCAAGGAGTAACCAAAGCAATTGATAATTGGGATAAGGCAAAGAACGAAACCTACAATTTAGCCTTCGGAGAAGGGACCACCATCATGCATCTTGCACAG
>DJKT01000055.1:0-1251 GCA_002436205.1 Candidatus Peribacter sp. UBA6535 | reverse complement strand
CCTTCGGATACGACCCTAAAACAAACTTCGAAGATGGAATAAAGCTTAGTATGGAGTGGTATGAGGCAAACACATAATTGACAGAAGAAAAAAGTTGTATAGTATCATTTACATGGAGATAGTACAGCCACCAATAAATGAAGATGGAAGCACAATGAGTGTTTCAGACATGATGAAGCAATCTTCGAAACCAGAAAAGGATCAATACCAGGAGCCCGACCCCATGAAACATATTGCACCGGGACTCCGTTATTTATTTGGCATAAGCACCAGTGGACGATTATTTGAAAGAAAGCGCCGAGTTTCAACGAAACCAGCTAAATACAGAATGGTAAGAAGAAGGCAACCCAAAAACAACGGAAGGCGACACTAACCCTTCTTCTCCTCGTGATACACCCGCTCTGCGTTTACCTCCCAGAGATTTTTGTGATTCGTAATACCAGCAACAATATTATCCACTGCAGTCATCGCTGTTAGCATACTGTGATCTTGATTGTTATACCGATGCATTCCATTGCGACCAATGAGGAAGAGGTTTTCAAATGTGAGTGTGTATTCTTCGATGATATGTAACTGATCGTAACTCCCGAAGTATGCTGGATATGCCTTTGGCATGCGCAAAACACACGCGTCCAGTACGTCATCTGGGCTGATGAATCCAATCTCTTTCATCTCTGCAATTCCCTGTGCAATCATATCTTTGTCACTTTTCACCCATAGCTCATCACCTTCATCGACAAAGTACTCTAGCCCTATCCACTTTGTGCTCTTGTTATCATCCACCATGTATGGACTCCAGTTATTAAAGATCTGAATACGACCAACCTTTACTCCTCTATCTTGAACATAGATCCAGTTATCCGGAACATCTGTCGCAGGTGCCTTCCCCTTCTCCTCTACATGAAGTTTTTTAAGCAGTAATCCTACCGTCAAGAAGTCTCTATAAATGAGTCCCTCTGCAACTTCGACGATGCGATCTTCCGGTAATGGATGCATCTGCGTTATCAGATGACGCACGGGCATAGTAGAAAAGAAGTAATCACATTCCATCTCTTTGGTATCTCCGGTCTGCGTATCCTCTACAGTTACAGAAACGACCTTGTTACGCTGATGCTTCACACCAACCACTCGATGTTGCAAATGTACTTCTCCTCCACATACATCCAGCTGCATCGCCACCGTCTCCCACATTTGTCCGGGGCCAAACTTCGGATAAAAGAACCGTGTAATCAAGCTGGTCTCACGTTCTGC
>DJKT01000033.1 GCA_002436205.1 Candidatus Peribacter sp. UBA6535 | reverse complement strand
GAATGGTGTGTGTAATCTGGAAAATACAGTAAAAATGTGCTATAATATACCTCTATGCCCGAAGAACAGGATGTACCAATAACGGCTGATCAAAATGAAAATAAGGTGGATCTTGATCGCGAGAAAGCGCATCCCTATGAAGGAGAGGTTGTTATTATAAAAGTAGGTACAAATCTCGGTGCAGGACGCAAAAAGAACGAAGTAGGATCTGCACCGGATGCACTCCTAAGGGCAGGGCTTGTGAAGGCCATTAAACGAGATGTTGGAGCCTCAGTCGAGGAGATTATAGAAATTGATGTTGCAGCAGATCCTAGCGATCCTGCAGAGATTCCAGAGGGAGGTGTGCTGAATGAACAGGGAAATATTCGCATAGCAAGTGATCTAGCTGCAGAAGTAGAGAGGCAGAGAAAGCTTGGACGACGTGTTATTGTCCTTGGAGGAGACCACTCAGTTTCTCTTGGAAGCGTTCCGGGATTTGTCGGTGCTATCAAAGACCAGTACGGTGCAGATGCAGAAGGAGGAAAGTTTACTATTGATGCACATGGAGATTTGCAAAATAGAGAGAAGAGCCCTTCTAAAAGGCCACATGGTATGGTGGAAGCTGCAAACTTTGGACAGTTGCAGGATGATGATTCATTGGCGCATATTCATAGAAAAGATACTGACCTTCTTCCAGAAAACGGAATGACGGTTGGTGTGAATGATTTGGATATTGCTCCGGAAAATGACGAAGCAGAGCTAGCGAGTATTGCTGGTGTCCGCCAATTTACGAGAGATGCAATAAACATACGAGGCCTTGGCGCAGTCGTGGATCGCATCAATAGCGTTCGGGAAAAACCACAAGTCAAGGAACTTCTTGTCAGCTTAGATATTGATGGTTTGCATAAGCATGCAACTGGAATGGTCAACAAGAACGGAGTAACCGATAGTGAAATGACTACACTTTCCAAAGAGCTCAGTAACAGTAAAGCAAGCGAGACCCCAGTTACCGTTATCGAAATAGCAGAATACACTCCTGGTAGAGATAAGAATCAGCGCACAGCCAAGTTTGTGTGTAATCAAATTGTAACCCTACTTGGAGGTAGGCCTCAGCAAACCGTCTTTGAAAAAATTCGGTCAACGAGACTCTACCAAGAAGCACTCAAAATGGGGGTGGTTGGGACAGTTGCGGCGAGTGCAGTACTTGGCTTCTTTGGTATTGCTGGAAAGACAACACCAACGAAGAAGATTGTTGATCCAATTGCTGCTAAGGCAAAAGCTGATCCTCGTAGTAATGATCGAGCCTGGGCATTTACTGGCATCTCATCAAAAAACCCATTTACATGGGTAAGCCCAAGTACAGGTTGGACTGCCAATACCGGAAAGATGATGGAAAACGGGTTTGAAAATGTAGCTGAAGCTATGGCAGAGGAAGATTCTTCATTAAATTTTGCCATAAAACAATTTAATGATCATGGATCAGATCACGCGCTCAATAGATTACATTCAACAATGTATGCTTTAGATCTTTCAACAAAGGATCAATCTGTACGCAATCAGCTTTGGACACAACTCAAAGAAGGAATAGATGCAGATACACATAGTCAATTCCTACGCGATCATTCGAGATTCATCAAAAAATTGAGTGATGAGGATCGGGAAGAAATAGAGGACTCATTACGAAATGAAGGGAGTATTTCTTAAGAAATAACCTCTATCATCTTCTCCTGAAACCGCTTAGCAGAGAATCTTTTCGCATGCTCTCGAATCTTGCTTACATCAAAATTCATCCCCTCAAATCGCTGGATTGCATCAATTACAGACTCTTTGGATTGCTCTGAAAAATACACACCGGTTTCGGAGTCCACTACAGTATCAAGAACTCCTCCTTTTCCAAAGGCGACTACTGGTGTTCCACACGCTTGCGCTTCGAGTGGTACGACTCCGGCATCTTCAAACGGGGCAAAGAGGAACGCCTTGGCGTTTGAATATAACTCAGGAAGTTTCTCATCTGGGACGAATCCCAGCATCTCGACAGTTGGCCCTGCCATAGCCTTTAAGCGGTCAAAATCTTTTCCAGAACCTGCAACTTTCAGGGGAATGCTCATTTTGTTTGCAGCCTCGATCAATAAATCAGTACGCTTGTAGGGGACTTGGCGGCCGACGGTGAGATAGTAGTCTCTTGATGAGAGATCCGTAATTGGAGATTGAAAGAAACGTTCACTCACAGGAGGATGAATTACTATTGCTTCACGATTGTATGTTCTTTTGATGCGCTCCTGCACCGTCGTAGAGTTCGCGATAAATTGATCAACGCGCGCGGCAGAAGTGAGGTCCCACTTACGAATTTGTTTTAACTTTTGTTTGATGGTTCTACGTAAACAGTTCGGCACTTTAAAGTCATCAAGATACTCATCTTCCATCTCCCACGCGTAGCGCATAGGTGTGTGACAGTAACAGATATGCCTCGCAGTACTGGGTGGCACAATTCCTTTTCCGATTGCATGGGAAGAGCTCAAAACCACGTCATATCCTCGAAGATCAATCGACTCTATTGCTCGTGGCATCCATGGAAGCATCCACTGATGATTCCCAGTGAGGCGATACCACTTCTGGAGTGGTGTTGTATGAATCTCTGCATCATTTAACGGACCGATACCGGACATGTTTGCGACAGTCGTAAAAATAGGTGCATCCGGCCAGAGACCGTGCATTTGTGCAATAACGTGTTCCGCACCTGCGTACACAGGGAGCCAGTCGGCAATGATAGCAAGGTTCACGGGTCTATTGTGCTGGTTTGTGGGAAAGACGTCCAACACTTAAGATAGTACGGTGCCCATCAAAAAATCCCGTCGGCTTCCCAAAAAATATGCGAGACGCATTTCTCCAGATACTGCGAAGTATGTTAAACGCCGTATGGGGAGAAAAAAGCAGCGCAGAAAGGAAAAATGGCGCAGAGTACAACGCAGATTTGAAGCCGCCTGGGAAGGGTTCCGTGCGAGTATTGTCCGTTGGACTTTGATAGGTCTTATTATCATCGGACTGGTTGCATTTGGATTTTTACTGTTTTCCCCTGCTATTGAAGTCCGAGAAATAAAAGTAAGCAGACTCAGTCCACGTTTGGACATAGAAGAAGTACAAGAATCACTAACACCCATTTTTGGCAGACATTTGTTCTTTCTTTCTTCGTTTGAGATTGCGCAACTTCTACACGAAAGCATCCCGGACATCGATGAAATTAGTATCGGAAAAACATATCCCGGAATATTGCATGTGCGTATAGCGCTACATCCGCTTGTAGCGAAATTGAGCATAGAAGACCCAGATAGCACAGGAGGTACGGGTACGGGTACTACTATCGATTTTCTGACAAAACAGGGCATATACGTTGCAACAACTGCAGCGCGCGATACAGAAACACTGCCACAGTTTTCCATTGTGGACTGGGGTGTGCGCCCAGACCCGGGGGTACTACTTATTCAGCCAACATTTTTAGAGCGAATGAATGCGGCGGAATTGACTCTACTTCGGCAGTTTGGACAGGAGGTATCGCAGAGAACCGTGTACTTACGTGCACAGGAGTTTCATTTACTTGTAGATGGTAAAGAGCTCTGGTTTGATTTGCGCAATCCACTCGAAGAGCAAATGGAACGCTATAGAACGTTTTTGAAAGAAGTAGGATTTGAAACAGCACGTGACTATATAGATCTACGTATTGCAGACAGAGTGATGTATCAGTAGCGAAGTAATAGACGTTGCAAGCGAAACTTCTTGACCCAGCCCCTCTGTACACTCAGCAAAATCAGATATATCACTTCAACTTCCATAGAATCAGGACTATCCTGTTACAGATGTATTTATCGCTTCTTTCAGCGCTCCTTTTGGGCTTATTCCCTGCTGCAGACTCCGTATCCACGGATATTGCCATGTTGGAACAAGTGCAAATTGCTCCATCGAGTGAATCTATAGAGATTTCCGGTAGTCTTTCTGCGTCTGGAGTGGTGGTTTACGACGCGCTCAGCGGTCAGCGACTCTTTGCAAAGCAAGCACGCATTCAGCGCCCCATGGCGAGCCTGACAAAGCTTATGACGGCACTTATTATTGTAGAAAACCATCAGTTGGACGAAATCGTCACTGTTCCAAGAGGTGTAGTGGATGTCACAGGCAATAAAGCGTACCTCCCACCGGGGAAACACTTTACGATTGGAGATTTACTTTCTGCCCTTTTGATCAATTCCGCGAATGATGCCGCAATGACACTCGCACAGTTCCATAGTGGTTCGGTATCTGCATTTGTTGATGAGATGAACGAAAGAGCACTGCGATTGGGGATGACGGGAACATCATTCCGCAATCCTGCGGGACTCGACCATCCTGCGCACTGGTCTACACCACAGGACATTGCCTGGCTTACGATGTTTAGTATGCGCTATAAAGAAATCAGTAGTCGTCTTGGAAGTTCTGGAAGGCGTATTGCCAGTAGAGAAGGAGATAGTATTCAACTCTATCACACACATGCACTGTTGCATGAAGTAGGGCCTGTAATGGCTGGAAAAACAGGGACAACAACGGGGGCAGGCCAGTGTTTGATGTCAGTCGTTGAAGGCGCCGCTCAAGACTATATTGTCGTCTTGTTTAACTCCAATCAGAGGTACAAAGACATGCAAACCATTCTTTCTTCTTTAGAAACAGGTCCTGAGCCCGTTGCATCCCAATGAGCCCTATATCCCCCACGCATCGCTGGCTTATAAAACGTGTTCGCATTGCGTGCGTTGTAACATTTGTGTTGGGATCATTTATGCCGCCGTATATTCCAAAGGCCGCACTTGCTGCGAGAGATCCTTCCCTTGCTGTGCAGCAATTTTTGTTAGTGGAGGATGGATTTATCAAAAAAACATCTCCACTTACGCGTCAGGGGGCGAGAAGAGCCTATGCAAAAGGTACGATTCATATCGTCAAAGATGGAGACAGCCTCGAACGCCTTTCTCGGTGGTATCCAGTATCTGTCGAAACGATTCGCTGGGCCAATAACTTACAAGCAGGCCAACCTATTCGCCCTGGTGACGAACTTCTCATTCTTCCTGTCGATGGAGTATTGCATACGGTATCTCGCGGACAGACACTCAGTCGTATCGCACAGCTCTATGATATTTCTATGAGCGATGTTCTTAGCCAGAATGAATTGAAGAGTGAATTTATTATGGCGGGTCAGCAACTGATTATTCCGGGTGGACGTCCAATTATTGAAAAGCATGTACAGGTTGCAACGGTTGATGAAGAGCCTTCGAAGCAAAAGCCTGCCCAAAAGCCTGCAGACAAACCTATAGAAGTAGCGCAGAAGCCTACAGCACCGTTTACACCTACTCCTACTACAGGTGTGCTGCAAAAACCGTGTAGTGTGACATGCTTCTACACACAGCACTTCCATGCAGGACACTTTGCTGTCGATATGCAGGATAAAAACGGTGGTTCACTTGGTGGCCCAATTTATGCTTCGGAAGATGGCACCGTTATTCGTTCAAAGACTGGATGGAATGGTGGGTACGGTAATGTGATCGAAGTGGATCATGGTAATGGACTTGTAACGCTCTATGGTCACAATAAAGAGTTGTATGTTAAAGAGGGAGATCGTGTACAGCGTGGTCAAACTATAGCGTGGATGGGAAATACAGGCCTTGTGTACGGTGCAACAGGAATCCACGTGCACTTTGAAGTACGCGTGAGCGGTATTAAAAAGAATCCTAGATTATATCTGGAATAACCTATTTCTTCCTACGTACAACAATAATCACTACACAACCAATTAGTGTAAGGATACTTATCCAGTTGCTTATATGTTGCAAGCCAGACATTTTCCAGGTGGTCTTTTGCCCTGTACGAAAACGCTCTGCGTTTTCCTTATCCGATACAAGAATCCTATCACCAGGTTCACAGTCATTCTCTTTTGGATACACCATGCAGGCGGGATTGTAGATATTTAGCACGCCATCACTCTCATTCATAATTTTTGCGACGCGGATGGTATCAGGAAGATTGGATGTTCCAAGCAACATTGGTTCGCTGCAGTAGATGTGGTTACCGCCAAATATCAGTGGAATAAAACCAGAGTGCCCCATGTCGCGCATATCAAAAGCCTCCTCAACATCCAGGTCCAAATAATCTTCTTGGGTTTCCAGAGCCGCTAGGATCTCATCATACGGAAGCGTACGCGGAAGAGTATTTGTATGCAGTATACCGTAGTATCCTCCTACAAATGCGACGATAGTAATCACTCCTCCCACAATCACAAAACTTCGTGAGTATCGAGAAAAGCATTGTTGCAAACACCACACGGAAGTGAGTATCGGCAAGAACGAGAACGCATACAGCCAGCGCATATTTACATGAAGCCCCCTAAAGATTGGCAATGTTTCCAGTGGCGTGACCATCCATCCGTAGCCTTGCATCAATTGCATCAAAAGCAGTAGAAGAACAAGGGAAGTAGCAGCTGTCACTATCAACTGAACTTTATGACGCAGCACAGTAGAACGTTTTTTCCAGAGGAGATACACACCAAGGCCAAGACCAATCAATATTACTGGCGATACCAAGAAGCTGTACTCATGAAATGCTCCCCATTTGCCCATGCCAAATTCCCAATACAAATCATTGTTCTGTGGCAATGCAAAGAGCGCACGGAATATGTACACCAAGATACTTGTGTCATCCCACAGTCTTTCAAATGGAACTTCGCGCGGGAAGTATCGGATGAAACTAAACGTTGCCACAAGTTTACTGGCATTAATAAGCAACCCCCCAATTCCACAGACGAGTATGTTTTTTATCAGGATTTTCAATCGACTACTCAACGTTGCTGCATGCAGTATCAATTCATACGGAAGTAGTACTATTACTGCAAACAGCGCCATTACCGCAACCATATAGCCGCCACTGTAGAGGATGTAGGCTGTAGCAAGTGCAAACCATGCACCTTTGAGCATCAATCCTTTACGGTCTAGTTCACGCCGATCAAACAGCAGCCACAGAAGCCAGCCGATCATTGGCATACTGTGGAACACAATATGTCCGGGTATCATGTGCATAAAGTGATAACCATGTGCGGTAATAATCAACGCAAGTAGATGTGCCCAGTGCATGTTCAGTTTTATCAAATCCTTTCCAACGCGATACCAACCAACGTAGGCTAAACACATCGAAATCAGAATCGTTAAGCGCACCGCAAGCCACATATCCAAAAACAGCACGAGGAACTGTTGCAAGCTGTAGTACATTGACTGCGGATTGGCGTACTCCGGGAACCCCCCACACATGTGTGGGGTGTAATAGAACATCGAAAGACCTTGCCGCATAAAGTGCCACTTCCCATCCAGAAGTTTTGGGAAGAAGTAGAAGTAATCATGCCCCAGTATTCCCGCAGAAAGCCCCCAGAAAAACGCGACGAGGAATAGAGCGAGAAGTACGAGGTACGGCAGGTGAGAGCGTTCTAAGCGCATAGCAACACTCTATAGCTTTTTCCTGAACATGAGAATGGCTACTGCAGCAATAAGCGTTATTACACTGATCCAATTAAGCAGCCTCTGTATAACGGGAACGTTCCACTCCGTCTTTTGTCCTGTGACAAAATTCTTGAAGTTCTCCATGTCAGAAACTTGTATACGATCTCCGGGGGAACAATCATTTGCCTCCGGGTAAATAAAGCACACGGGGTTATACATATTCAAACGGTCATTCCATCCCAGATACACATCACCTTCATTCAGTGGTTCCATCTGGGGTTTATCCCCCCACAGCAATGGCTCTTCGCAGTATACATGTGACGATCCTGCAAACAGTGGCACAAACTCTGCTTGTCCCTCTCCGCGCATATCGATGACGTGGTTTACATCCAATTCCAAGAATCCTTCGTTCTTCTGCAATTGATATTGCACTTCAGTGTAATCCAGAGATCTTGGAGGGGTGATATTCTTCAGCATCGGGACGTACGCAATCAAAAACATAAACAATGTAAGTGCACATGCACCAAGTGCAACAATTTTTTGTTGGGTCTTACCGTGTAGTACATGCATCAAGCTCCACACACCGGCAGCACTCAATGCAAAAGAAAACGGATACAAAAATCGTGTATTCATCCGCAGTGATTTAAAGATTGGGAGACCTTCTAGTGGAGTAACAAGAATGCCGTGACCGCGAATGAGTTGTACAAAGAAGATACCGATTGCAATCGCAATAAGTGTCAGAGGAATATTGAATTTTCGATGTTTCGTCATCTGCCACACTCCACACACAAGTCCGATGGCAACAACGGGCGAGAGGTACATGCTGTACTCGTGGAGTGCGCCCCAATCTGGGATTCCGTATATTGCAAACAGCCCTTCACTCTGCGGAAAAGCCCAAAGTGCATTCCAAATATATCCAAACGTACTTGAGCCTTCTGCAAGAGTTTCAAATGGTAAGTTTCGGGGGAAAAATCGCATCACATTTTGTACGGCAAAGAGCTTTCCACCATTCAGGAGTAGTGCGGACAAACCGCATGCAGCGATTCGCAAAAACAGCACGCGACATCGATCAGCAATCTTGTTTTTATGAAGGATCAATTCCAGTGGCAAGAAGATTGCAAATGCAGCGCTGGCAAAAACACCCACCATAAATCCTCCACTGTGAATAATATTTGCGGTGATAAATCCAAACGCCGCAGCTTTCACAATCAGTGTCTTCCACGTATCACGGCTCCTCTCAAATAGTAACCATAGCAGCATTCCGATGAGTGGCATCGTATGATAGATAATGTGCCCGGCTAACATATGCATCAGATAGAATCCATGTGCGATGATGATGAGCGCAAACACATGCGCCCAGTTGAACTTCAACTTGAGAATATCTCTTCCAAACAGATACCAACCCCAGTAGCCGATCACCATCGAAAGCGCCATAACGATTTGCGCTGCAATCCACAGATCCATATTCAAACTGAGAATCTGTAGCACCGAGTAGTACATCGATTGCGGGTTACCAAACTCCGGGAATCCTCCACAGTAGTGTGGTGTGTACAGGAATGGGGCTAGTCCTTGGCGCATAAAGTGCCAGTTTCCATCAAGAAGTTTTGGAAAGAAGTAGTTGTAGTCATGGCCGATTAAACTTCCGTAATTAAGTCCCCAAAAGAAGATGCCGAGGAAGGCAATCAGGAATCCAAGATAGGGCAGGTGTTTTCGGTCGAGTTTCACAGAAGTATAGTACAGGAATTTTTGTGGGTAATTTCTCTTTGTTACTTTGTAGATACAAAGTAACCAAAAATCTTTGCCACTGATGTGAACGAAGCAATAACGAGTGCATAGAACGTGCGCTCCTTGACGAAGTCTGCTGCGCAGCTTCGCACTGCGTCGCTAAGAAGATCGTAAGGCGGGGTGATCTTCGTCCACACTACAGTGGCAGACGATCTCTCATAAAACCTCATGCGGAGAGGACTTCTTTTTTCTACTGATAACCAAATGTCCAATCATACACAGCGCCGTAATGCTACTCACTGCTGTACCAAATTTTTGCAGACCAGAAATCTTCCATGTTGTACGTTGTCCACGTTGGAATGCTTTGAGGTTTGCATGATCTTCGAGGGCAATGCGGTCCCCTGGTTCACAATCGTTTGCTTCTGGATACACAAGGCATGCGGGGTTAAACATATTAAATTGCCCCTCGAAAAGACCTTCGACAGTGCCGATAAACAGTGGTTCTAGTTCGACGCCCCCTTTTCCCCAGTATGTAGATTCATAACAAGGGGTCGCAGTAGAGCTATTAAAAATACCGTGTAGATCCGATACACCCGGAATACTCGCCACTGTTTCTGTGTGGAGAGTGCGATAGTTTGACGACGTTATATTTTCTCGAATTTGATCATACGGAACCGTGAAACCAAAATCTTTTGCTTTAAGCATTGGCCCGTACGCAAAGGCTACAGCGATGGCTGTGATACCCATTGCACCGAGTGCAAAGCGACGATTGTATTGAGCAGATTTTTTTTGCAGGAACTGCGCAATGGACCACACAGCAACTCCACTCAGCAAAATAATTGGAATATACATGTAGCGCATCGTCACGTACCACGACGAAAAGAGCGGAGCATTCTCAAGTGGTGTAACCAGCAGCCCATAGCCACGCGTAAATTGTACAAAGAACACACCTACTAGTGTGCTGTACGCAAGCACCGCAAGCGTGTGACGCCAGTGTACAAGTAGAACCTTCCTCTTCGCATAGAGCAGTGTAAGGCCAAGCAATAGTCCTATGGCAACAATAGGAGATGTGAACATGCTGTATTCGTGAACCGCACCCCAGTCCGGTATACCGGAACTCTCAAAGAGCAGTGTACTTTGGGGGATGGCCCAGAATGATTTGAGGAAGAAACCTATTGTAGATGCACCCTCGGGAAATCGATCAAAAGGAATGTGTCTTGGGAAAAATCGCATGTAGCTATACACAGCGATCAACTTACTCAGTGCAAGACAGAGGACGAGTATGGCGCTGAGCGCTAGACGTTTTGTGAGGCATATGCAGCGGATACGAACGCTGCGAGACAGAAGAAGATCGAATGGAATACTCACCAGTATCGTTCCCAGCAGTATGACAATGACCACATATCCACCACCATGCAGCATGATGCTTGTGAGCATCGCAAAGGCGATCGCACGCAGCAGCAGGCTCTTTTTTGTATCTGCACGTTTATCAAAGAGCAACCAAAGACCCCATCCAATGAGGGGAAGAGTGTGGTAGACGATATGCCCAATAAGCATGTGCACGAAGTAGTATCCATTGGCAATAACTACCAGAGCCAATACATGTGACCAACACAGCGGTAGCTTGAGAATATCTATTCCGACCTTGTACCATCCGAAGTATCCGACAATCATCGTAATACCCAGGCTGAGGAGCACAGCTCTCCATGGATCCATCACAAAACTGAGAAATTGCGGTAGTGAGTAGAACATGTCCTGTGCATTGGCATATATAGGTAGCCCTCCGCAAAGTTGTGGTGTGTACATAAAGGGACGCAGTCCTTGGTGCGCAAAATGCCAGTTCCCTGTAAGAAGCCTTGGGAATGTAAAGAAGTAGTCATGACCCAAAATGTCACTCACATTCATCCCTACAAAGAAGATGCCGAGGAAGGCTATGAGAAATCCTAGATAGGGCAGATGCTTTCGGTCGAGTTTCACCCTCGTATAGTACAGGAATTAGGGTGGGCGGTGCTGCCTGTCCGCCGGAGCTCGCAAGCATAGGCGGGAACGCTGTTCGAACATCTAGCTTTCACCTTCCACGCTAACGTATGAGGAGGAAATCCCCATGCCCGTCTTCAACTCTGAAACGCAT
>DJKT01000044.1:3824-10109 GCA_002436205.1 Candidatus Peribacter sp. UBA6535 | reverse complement strand
TGATAAACTTTCCGTCGTATCCACGGGAATTAAGAAGTGTCAGGCAGGAACGCTGTACTCTCACGAGAACTTTGAACAACGCTGGCAGACAGTTCCACTCAAGACGGCACCTAAGAAAAATCCTTCATTTCCTTGAGTCGAGTTTTTGCTTGACATCCGCAATTTCTGCTAGCGATTCTAATATCAGAATTTTACCAGGATTTCTTTCTTCGATGTCTTTCATTTTGTGGCGCGCAGCATCTGTCCAATAACCCTTCACTTCGATGTAAAGATCGTAGTCTGGTAAATAGAAGTCAGGGATGTATCGTCGCTTGCGACCTCGAATTGTGGTGTATTCAAGCTTCATATTATCATTTCTTATCCAGCGAATGGTAAGCTCATCAAGCTTTTCTGCCATGGCTACTTCCCAAGTACTGTCCATCTTAACTTCAGACCCATCAATGGTCGTATAAACAGAACTCTTACTCCATAGCTTTTTTCGGCGTCGACTCATGTCTTTAATTATAACGGTCCATTTCGTGCAAATCTATGCTGAATATGGTACAATATAATTGAGTTTAGGGAGCAGTTAATGCAGCTTGAAGCAACAGTGACAAAAACCGGTAAGCCATCTTGGCGTACCATAGCGAATCTCTATCGTGACGGACTCAGACAGGTCTTTGGATGTGGCGATGCTGGTCTAGATGCCGATCTAATCAAGGCCCTAGAGCGTGATGTCCACAAGGGCGCAGATGCTCCTGGAGGGTGGTCCCCGAGCTCTATCCTGGAAATCTATTGTGAGGGGGGCATCCCCAATGCTTCTGATATAGAGTCGTTCGAGTGGGAAGACAAGGTTCACTTTTACTACGCTTCAGAAAGATGGGATAAGGTCGACCAATATGTTAATCAAACTCTAAGGTTGATGGGGTACACCCACCAGGTCTACTACGAGCCCTACAACGGCGCAGTCGTTAGTGTAAACTGGAATTAAAATGAGCACCCACGCGACGATCGGTATTAGGTATCCAGACGGACAAATCTCTGGCTGTTACGTACATTATGATGGTGACTCGATCGAGTATCGTCTTCGCGACTTTCTCAAGAAGAATACCACAACAGGGCTAGCCCTCTTGATCGCTCAGGCCCAGGCAACGGGTGGAATGCGATCATTTCATTCTCCAGGACTAGACGAGGGAAAACCCACAACAGAGTTTCTAGATGATAACGAGCCGTGGGTCGTCGATGAAGTTAATTGGCACGACCCGGCCGGGTTTTCCTACTCTTATCTTGTCGATTACAAGACAGAAGAAATCACCGCTTGGAGTAAATACTAATGAAAGGTATTTTTTTCCTCGGACCATACGGCAACCTCACAACGCTATATGGAAATATCCTTACGCTTCACCCAGATATCATTGGATTGAACCACGGTAGGGATAAGATGCCAGAAGATGCTCAATTTTATGACGGCAAAAACATAAAAGAAAAGTATGATGCGTTCGTTAAGTTCGTAGAAAATAATGACGAGTCCTTCCAGGAAAGTCACACATCAATAGATGGCGTGGTAAAGAATCTGGAAGAATTTTGCGGATACGCTACAGAAAATCCAAAGTTTTTTATTTGGAAAGAATCAGGCTTCTTAACATCTCAAATTAGGATAAACAAATGTATCTGGTATCTCCTAAGTGAGCTGCCTGATATCGTGTTTATCAGGCCAGTCCGAAATCCTCTACATTGTCTCCAAACAAATCTTATTAATGACCACTATGAATTGTACGATGATACCTCACAGGGAGAACCTCTCGGTCGTGAAAGAGCAAAGTATCCTCCAGCGTTGTGCCATTGGTATCTTAGGGATTTGGATTGGTTTCTAGATTTGCAGCAAATATATCCTGAGCGATTTATTCTGCATTTTGAAAATGATAAGTTTGAAGACCTAATGACCAAACTGAACATCACTTGCGATGACCAATGGCTAAAGCTAGCAAGCCAGATTGCCGAAGATATACGGCCGCGGAAAACAACTGTGGACCTTGCTGAACATTTCCACGAAGCCATCAATCTGGGTCCTTATATGGGCGATGCCTTTGACAGAATTCGAGATGATTTTGTGACACCAGCTTTATCCCGTGTAATGCCAGCATGGAAAGTAACATAGTGTCAGTTAAGATAGGCGACTTAGTAAAAATGAAAAGCGATCTCCTCGCCGATTTTGGTAATTTTGAACCGGGTCTTGTTCTTCGACTTCATAATGATGATGTGGGTGCTATTGCAATCCGATGGGTCGAAGTGATGTGGCCGGATGACGGATTGTGTATGGAAAAGATAAGGGATCTTGAGGTGCTAGCAGACTAATGAAGATTGGAGATATTGTTAGAGTGAAAGACGATGTTGGTGACCCGCACCGCGGCCTCACAGGTTTGGTCTTTAGAATTGATGAAGAATATTTCGGCGCCCGGCAGACGATCAAAGATTTCAACCCGAAGACTGGGCATGTCATTGGTCGTCCACCCCATGCGAAGCTCGGGATCGGTACATATTGGGATGGAATTCAGAGTCGTATACTGGTGCTTTTCGCCGGTCAAGACTGGGACTACTATAAATCAGGTGAATTGGAGGTGTTGAGTGAATCTTAAACGTACCAGAAATAAGCTACTGAAGAATGGATACATTGCTGGAGTCCAAGACGGACATTACGATGAATGGATTGATCTATTGGAAAATGGATCTGCCATTAGTTTTTATCACGATGGTGAAAAGCTAGATGGAGCACTTAAGATTCATGGTCGTCTGCCAGACAATCCGCAATTCGATGAGTTTTACAGCTCATATTCACAGAATGTTAAACAAGCAATCATGCTTAGCAGAGTTTAACGACAATTAAAGACGGCCGCTTAAGCGGCCGTCTTATTATTCTAAATTTTTAAATTTAATTTATGCTGCACCGCGAGAATACAGAGAAGCAAGTACCCAGACAGCTACGAGTCCAACAAGACCCTCACTACCCAGTTGCTTTGTCACGTCGACGACTGAGCCTACCACATCTACCTGTATAAACGGTACCGCGGCACCAAAAAGCACCTGCAGGACAACGCCCAGACAGAGCAGGGCTAAACCCGCTTCTGTTATGGCCCTCATTCCACGAGTGGCTTTTGCTAGTAATTCCATAGTTTCCTCCTTGTGTTCGCTATGCTCGAACGTCGTTAACTATTCTTTATACACTTATCTTGACATTCCACGCTCGATCACCAGAGAAACAGTAATTACACTTCTCGTGTGACAGACCCGCTTGTTTTTGGTGTTTATTTTTTTTGGTACAGAACAAGAAAACATAGTCCTCCACACGCATATAATATCAATCTAAGGAGACTTTATGGCACAAGATGACTCCGCGGAAGATCAACAGTTACAGCTGTTAATTCTGCGGCATAGAGAGCTAGACAAGCAAGCAGATAAGCTTTCATCTTATCGACACTTAACACCTGTTGAATGGACAGCGTTAAAGGAATTAAAGGTAATGAGGCTGTATGCGAAGGAAGCCATCGATCGCTACAAGCAGTCGCCTCCAGCACAATTAGAAAGCAACATCGAATAAGCATATCCTAAGCGCGTGTGGCGACATACTTATGTTCAGTCGATAGAGCCTTGGGATTTGTATGCGAATTACTAAGAAACAATTACGTAGGATTATCCAGGAGTCATTACCTCCTTGGATGATTGATGCTATTCAGAAGAGAGAAGAGCAGGAAGAGCGTAGACATGAGCAGGGCCGACGACTTCCCTTATACGCTCCGCCTCCCCCAGAAATGCCTGAGGAAGAAGAAGAAGAGGAGCCTCCTCGGGGTAGCACCATTATAGATTATCGATTAGCAAAGGAAGCAAGGACAGTGAGAGCTACAAAAAGAAAGCTTCATCAAATTATTAGAGAAGAGAAAGCCAAGATTCTCAAAGAGATCACACCTGGCGATGCAGGTATCGCAGCCGCGGGAGGTGGGACACCCGCCGACCAGGGATTTGCAGCTGCAGAATACACTACCACCAGAGAAGATGTAGCAGCAGATGATTTCCTCGAGCTCCTCGAAGCTGGATGGAGACGTGCCCGAGGGTGGGGTTTATCAGCGCAAGAGCTCGGAAACATAACTGAAAAGTTTATAACAGACAAGGGATATAAAGGGTAAATCATGAAAATCACGAAACGACAACTTAGAAGAATTATTAAAGAAGAGAAAAACAAGTTACGAGAGCAACCCCAGTCTCCTGGCCAACGTGCTCGAGGGCTGTATGCTGATGATGCCATGGCCCGACAGGCACAAGATCTTTTAAGTGCGCTGTATGATCAGATGACTGAAGCAGCGCAAGAAGAAGGCCTGGACATTGGAGAGGCTGAAGACATGGCTGCTGAGGGCTTACTGACTATAGTCGATACTGTTCTTAAAACGATGGGCCATCTCGATGTTGGTCTCAAGCTTAAAGGAGCCAGTGGGTTATGAAAATATCTAAGAGACAACTTAGAAGAATTGTCAAGGAAGAGAAGCAGAGACTATTGACTGAGGCTCCAGGTATCATCGGTGGTGTTGGTTTTCACTCCCAGCAGTCACCGAAGACCAACGTACCTCACCGTACCTATAATAATGGATATCGGAAGCCATCAGTTGCCGAACTGCACGATCCGTTGGATCCGTATGCTGACTCCGCTACAATAGATAAACTCGATTACGCAATCGATCTTATCGAAAAGCATCAGCACGAAATGCCGGAAGCTAGTCAAGAACTTATGCTGGCAATCGAAGCGCTAAACGAGCTGTGGGAAGACCTGCACCCTGAGGTATAAAGATGAAAATCACAAAGAGGCAACTCAAAAGAATTATCAAGGAGGAGAAGCAGAAGCTTCTTTTAGAAATTTCCGAAGACCACGAAATGTATGAAAGAGACGACCAGCTCTACGAACTTGCAGACTATATCAACAACATGATACATTATTCCACCGAAGCGTCAGTCCTAATGGATGAAATGGGAATGCGCTATGGTGAGCTGGCTGCTGCAGGAACAGATGCAAGGGAGATCAAAAGATTAGTCGACGCACTGGGTGGTAAATACGCTAGCAAGCTCGACGATATAGTAAGGTTTAGCAAATGAAGATCACAAAACGACAGCTTAGAAGAATCGTTAAGGAAGAACGTCAGCGACTGAGTGAAATCGGACCGCCACCAGACATTGATGCTCCCGGCTGGCACCCTAACGATTCTCAAGAGTGGGAACGCTCAGCCCGTTATGAAGAGCGCGCAGAGATAGAGGCTGAGAAGAAGGCATTCATGAAGAGAAATTTGGGCTATTGGTATAATGAGTTTGATCCCGAGGATGACGGTCAGGCAGATCTCATTGAGGATAAAATATCAGAGTGCTATGATGCCATTTATAAAGAATTGATAGATCCATACGGAGGCTAGAGTGAAAGTTACAAGACGCCAGCTCAGACACCTTATTCGAGAAGCACTCGAACTTGATATTGTTAATCAAGATACGGGTGAAGTGTTCGAGTTTGGTGAGCACGGACTGAGCGATCATATTCCAGGTGAAGCGTGGCCGGATCTTCAAAAGAGATTAGGGATTCAGCCGGTCTCGACAAGCGAGGACGGAGTCTATGTCAGCGATGAAGACTATGGAAAGCTTGATGACGAAGTCCGCGGAAAACGATTTTCCCGACGTCGTGATCGCGAAATGAAGCGGATGGATATTGGTAACCTCCAAGCACGACTAGACCAGTGGATAGACGATGCTCGCTCTAATTACATGGGTGACAATCCCGGTGTGGATATGCAAGATGTCGCCCGTGATCTGGCTGCTTCTGCCCAGTACTCATTTGAACCCGATGAATGGGCAGAACTTATGTGGGATTATGAAAAAGACCTTGAGCATGGCGATTATGGCTCAGGCGAAGATCTTTTGCTAGATATTATCGCCGATGGTTTGGCCGGATAAAATGAAAGTTACAAGACGTCAGCTTAGAAGAATCATTTGTGAATATTATGAGCATATGCTCGCAAAAGGACATGTAGACGGAGCTCAGTGGAGCGGGACTCTAGAGAATTTGGCGATGGTGCAAAGTAAGACGTGGGG
This sequence comes from Candidatus Peribacter sp. UBA6535, assembly GCA_002436205.1. Taxonomy (GTDB): domain Bacteria; phylum Patescibacteriota; class Gracilibacteria; order Peribacterales; family Peribacteraceae; genus UBA2170. Next base: position 4,013 of record DJKT01000044.1, on the reverse strand, counting down.
ACATGGTGCTGTTGTAGACCCAAAGGGCTGGCACGAGGACATCAAGCTTGCCGGCCGATGGACTCAAGGAACTGTTAATGAGAGACGACTAAGAAGAATTATTAAGGAAAAACTTCAATTCCCTGATGATGTGTTGGTTGATTCCGATTCTCAAGATTACCAGCGAGGTTATGCTGACGCATATGATGG
>DJKT01000044.1:0-3483 GCA_002436205.1 Candidatus Peribacter sp. UBA6535 | reverse complement strand
AAAAATCAATCTCAGCAATATCAAAACGGCTGGGATGATGGTCATTTTGACATCACTAGAGACAATGAACCATATGGCTACGACGAGTATCCAGAACAGGCCCAGGCAAGTCGAGAAGCAGCTTGGGAAGAGGAGAACTACTAGTGAAAGTCACAAAGAGACAGCTGGGAAGAATTATTCGAGAATCTCTGCTTGTTGAAACAGAAATGCTTAAAATCATGGATAATCCATATGAAGATCTTTCTGTGTACAATAGAATCGCCAACTACGCGTTAAATAATGATATTGCTGGGGCAATGGCGGATCCCGAAGTAAATACCGACGAGCTGTATTGGGAGCTCGATGAAATGCGACCATGGGTTGATAGGGTTGGAGGTAGCGAGCAGTGGTGTGACGACGATTGTGTTGTTCCAGATCGCTGGGATGCCGGCGCTGTTTATGATTTTATGGAAGATCTCGAGCGTGCATGGCACGATGATCAAGCCCAAAAAGATGCAACCGCTGTTGCAGCAGATCCTGATAAGGATTGGTTAGAGTTCTTGGAGGATGAATGGACGTCGACTGTAACCCCCAAGGATTTAGAAACGTTAGGCTGGAAAGAATACAAGAGATACATTAGGCTCTCTCCGCCTGAATCAATATCTCATGCTGTGGGGGAAATACACGTCACCAATGATGCCTTCCTCGAAGACGCACCAGGCACCAGAGAAGAGTTCGTAGATTTCTTAACCAAGCGCGCCGGTAAGACTCTTAAGAAGCGCAAGATCTATAGATCACCTCCACCTCTTTACGATTGAGATTTAAAATGAAAGTTACAAAACGACAGCTCAGAAGAATTATTAAAGAAGAGAAGCGAAAGGTTCTCTTAGAGCAGGGTGACCCGATTTCCGACGAATTGCTTGGCGATTTCATACTAAAATTTCAAGCTGCTCTTCTCGATTATGAAGTTGGCGTTAATGAAAGACACCGCTTGGGATCGCAGAAAGATTATGAAAATACAGTATACCAGGTAGCAGAGGAAGTAGAAGACTTTGTTAGAAAGAGACTAGCAGACTTATACGCTGGTGATGTTTGGTCAGCTGGGGTAGGAAGATGAAAGTATCAAAGAGACAACTAAGAAGAATCATTCAAGAAGAGAAGGTAAAGCTTCAAGAGCTCGACCAGGTTGAGTATCAGTCCGACGAGTGGCACCAGGCAATGGACGAATTGAGAGAAGGCTTGGTGAACGTAGTCACCGCCGCTATGGATGTTGGATTGTTGGATGATGATTTGAACGATGCGTGGGCAGACACGAAGCTGATGATTAGAGATATGCTAGATGCATCGGGAGAGTTTTAGGGTGAAGATCACGAGACGCCAACTTAGAAGAATCATTCAAGAAGCTCCGCCTATGGAGCCTGAGGACCTCATGGGAGATTCCAGTGTTGGGCATGTATCGGCATACCGGTGGACGCCAGAACCTGGTGACAGTGTACCGAATCTTGGGGACTACATCGCGTGGGCAAGTCGGATGGGTCATATGACCTGGTTAGCATCATCTGTCTTGGCGACATACTTAGTAGAGGAACGCCCCCGTGACTGGGAGCAGGCCGGCCCGTATCTGGCTGATGAGGCTGGGTTAGAGTGGGCAGAAGTTGAAGCTGATCGTCAAGCTGCAGTCGGACCGCGAGGAAATAGACCACGATGAGAATCTCAAAAAGACAGTTAATCAGAATCATTCGAGAAGAAAAAGCCAAGTCGACGAAGAAGTACGACGACGACTCCGCACTTAAGGGTGGTCAAAGCGAATTACCCGACCCAGTTCAGAAAGGTATAATCGATAAGACAACCGAAGAGCGTGAGGAAGAAGAAAAGAAGGATGAGACATTGAGAATTAGGTACAGCCATCTCAGGAAAATAATCCGAGAAGCAGTCCTCAGCGAGGTCGAGTTCTACGATGAGACACCGGAAGGCCAGCTCGTTGGTACTGAAGTGGAGGATGCAAACTTTAGGAATGCGCTCCAGGCCGAGAAGGACATGAAAGCTGCCGGCCTTTCGAAGGATGAAATCGCACAGATGTGGGGGTTCATAAAAGAAACAACCGATTCTTTTGGCTTTATGGATACGCCTATGTACGAAAAGCTATTTGAGTGGTTCGCATTCGACGGTCCAGTGCGGATGCCATACGGTACAGCGAAGGCACGCGATGACATGCCCGATGAATGGATTTTAGATTACCTTCAAGATCCCAGCGCCTTCCACCCTGAAGCAGAGGTATGGGCAGCGAAATAAAAGCAATTTAAACTGAAAAAACCTCCCTCTGCGCTTATAATAAAATAGGCGAGGAGGTTTTTTTATGTATGAATACAAAGCGATCATCACCTATGTCTACGACGGTGATACTCTCACGGCTGATGTCGACTTGGGTTTCAAGATGTGGGCGAAGAAAATCAAGCTGCGATTGCTTGGAGTCGATACTCCCGAGATCCGTACGAAAGACCCAGCGGAAAAAGCAGCAGCATATAAAGCCAGAGACAGAGTGAGAGAACTCTGCATGGATCGAGAAGTAACGATGACCAGTGCGGGTAAAGGAAAATACGGTCGATGGTTGGCAACGGTCAGCGTGGACGGTCAAGACCTCGGCGAATTACTCATCACTGAATCGCTGGCTGTACCTTACAAAAAATAATCGAAAGCTTCGCTTTCGTGCAAATTCACTCAGAATGTAGTATAATAATAATGTAAGGAGTGATAGCATGCAAGCCGGTGATTTGGTTCAAGCTAATAAGTTTGCCAACTGGTCAGCGCGACATGCTAAAATCGGATTTGTGCTTGAGGTTATCCATCGCCGAAACGATATCGAACTGACGATTGTTCGGATTCTCTTTGGTGATTGTATTAAGGCTCTGCCGGCAAACCATTTTGAGGTGATTTCATGATGAAGATCGGTGATCTAGTTTTCTACTGGCCGCTCTTCGCACAAGAAGCAGAATGTGCCGTTGTGCTTTTGGAACGTGAGTCAGATGAGGACGCTATCTATGAAGACAAAACGCCCAAACCGGCGTGGCGTGTGCTATTGGATGGTAAATATCAGTGGGTTCTCGAACGTGATCTAAGATCGATGAAGGTAGTTCAATGAAAGTCGGTGATATGATTAAGTTTGATGATGACTCCGGTGTTGTTCTTGAGATCGACACAGATAGTGATTTTACTCACGGGCAAGCGCTTGTTCTGTGGCAAGACGGTAAGGCTCAATGGGTTGCATGTGTGGTGTGCGAGGTGATCAATGAAAGTCGGTGACATGGTAAGAGTCAAGCCAAGCCAAATCCTCCTTGGAGAGGACGTCGCTGGAATTATCACTGCTTTGAAAGGCCGCAGTTCTTTTAGCAATGATGTTGAAGTCTTTTGGGTTTTGATCAATGGCCAACTCGCCGCGTACGGTAGCTATCAGTTGATGAAGGTGGCACAATGAAAGTCGGTGATCTGGTAAAATTTGAGGGGAGT
>DJKT01000036.1 GCA_002436205.1 Candidatus Peribacter sp. UBA6535 | reverse complement strand
CAAGTAGACAAACGATTCGAACAAATGGACCTGCGCTTTGAAGAAATGGATCATCGATTTACACAGCAGTTCATTCTAGTAGGAAAACGTTTCGAAGATATGAAGCTTCATTTTGAAATTACAGCTGAAAATATGTTGGGAGACTTTAATGGAGCTTTTGGTGATCGATTATCACAGCAAAATGATGAGATTACTCATCTCAAAAAACGTACAGGTGCAATCGAACGAAGACTCAGATTTTCGAGAAGATAATATGAATACAGATACTGCCCTCATCTTCTCCTGGCTGAATGTGCTCAATATAAAGCGCTTTAATGCTCTCAAAGAAAAGTTTGGGAGTCTTGATGAAGCCTTGGGGCATATCGATCAAGATTTGCTTAAAAATCTTGGATGCCAAGAGGAAACTATTTTTGGAGCTCTTAATAGAATGGATGAATGTGACCCAGGGAGTTACCAGGCAGAGCTTACCAAGCGTTCAATTTCACTCATCACTATAGAAGATGCAGAGTATCCAGCGAGACTGAAACAGATAGCAGACCCACCAGTTTTCCTCTACTACAAGGGCTCTTTGGATATTCTAAGTGAGCCAACTATTGCCTGTGTTGGTAAGCGTGAGATGAGTACCTACGGGTTACGCGTCGTCGATCAATTCATTCCTGCATTTATCAATGGTGGCGTGGTAACCGTGAGTGGACTAGCTACTGGTATCGATGCGGCTGTTGCAAAAGAGTCGATACGATCAAATGGAAAGACCGTTGCTGTAGTCGGTCATGGACTTGCAGATATTTATCCTGCAGCCAATCGTGGACTTGCCAAGGAGATTATAGAAAATGGCGGACTCATTCTGAGTGAGTTCCCCTTAGATCATCCTGCTGATAAATATACCTTCCCTGCACGTAATAGAATTATTGCAGGCCTATCTTTGGGTACAGTGGTTCTTGAGGCTGGAGAGGGAAGTGGTGCGTGCATAACGGCAGAGTTAGCCCTTGATTATGGACGAGATGTCTTTGCTGTTCCGGGACAGATCTTCGATGCACATTACAGCGGCTGCCATCAGCTTATTGCTCGTGGACAGGCAAAATTGGCGCAATCCCCAGAGGATGTTATGACGGAAATTGGAATTGTGACGTCAGTAGAGACGCGCCATGGCGCGTCTCTACAGAAATACAATCCGGTAGATTCGGATGAAGAGATTATCATGCAAGTATTAACAACCATGCCACAATCCACATCCGATCTCGTAGAAAAAGCACAATTGGATATGGCGGTAATTAACGCAAAACTTACTATGCTAGAGCTTAACGGAGTCGTTAAGAATGTAGGGAATGGAATGTGGGTACGAGGAGTGGTATAGTTTTCGTATGACTGATTCTTTTGGAACCCTCATTAAAGGAAGTTGGAACTTCTTTGCTGCCCACATCAAGCCGATATTTATTGGTTCAATTATCTTTGGACTATTGATGTTTGGCCTTCAAAAAATATTGGAGACACAGGCTGCAAACTCTATGGCAAATCACTTTGGAGATATGGAGAAAATGGAGGAGTACGCAGAACGTATAGAACAAGGAGACGAAGAGGCCTTTCAGGAAATGATGATGAAAATGGGCATGATGGACGAGGGAGAACTGGATGAAGAGGCAATGGAAGATATGGCAATGGACTTAATGAAAGGCATGCTGCCAATGTTTGGTTTGGCCTTCTTTGGGATGCTGATTCTTTCACTCGTTAGTAGCATCTTCTACATCGTATTAGCTATTGAAGGTTCTCAAGATTTCATCAAAAGTATGAAACGTATTCCTAGATTTCTGCTCCCGATGCTTGGTGTGTGGATTTGGAGCTTTATTCGTTCTTTTGCATGGATACCGGTTTTGGGATGGATCATCGCTATTTTTGTCGGACCACGCCTAGTTATGAGTAGCGTTATCCTCGTTAAAGAAGGCAAGGGAGTAACGGATAGTGTAAAACTTAGCTACCAGCGTAGTCGTGGATACTGGGGCAAGATAGTTGGCAACTCCATTGTTGCAGCTGTTCTGGTGATGCTTGTAATGTTTGTTCTGAGTATTGCACTAGGCTTCTTCGGCGTTGTATCGATTACTGCTGCAGCGATTGTTGCGATGATATTGCAAAGCATGATGACGGCGTACGGAGCAATTTTTGTCGTACGGTTAAGTAACACCATTATGGCAAATCCATTGCAGCCTGTAGCTACAAACAAAAAACCTTTAAGTTGAGAGCTTCGATGCAGCTTCGATGATCAACGCAAACTGATCGGGTTTCAGAGAGGCTCCTCCAATAAGTCCTCCATCAATATCTATTTGACCTAGCAGCGCTTCGGCATTTTCCAGTTTCATCGATCCACCGTAGAGAATACGGGTTTGCTCTTTTCTGTCATCAGGAAGCATCGATCGTATAAGTGCATGCATCTGTTGAGCATCTTCGGGTGTTGCTGCTGGGGTATTTGGATCTCCTCGAGAAATAGCCCACACAGGCTCGTACGCAATTGTAAGATCGGACTCCAGAGGTAGTGGAGCCATCATGGCTTTGATGACATCTTCGGTTTTTCCCGCTTTCTTTTCTTTCAACGTTTCCCCGAGGCAAACTATGGGGTGCAATTCACATTCGAGTGCAGCGATGACTTGAGCGGCTACCTGTTCACTTGTTTCACCATGCTCTCCTCTTCGGTCACTATGTCCACAGAGTGCGTATAAACACCCAAGATCCTTACACATTTTGAGACTGACATCACCGGTATGCGCACCGTGCTCTTCTACGTGACCATATTGTGGACCTGAAAGTATCTTTGCCTCTATACAGTCTCGTAGATCCAAATACGTTGGAAATACTACTACGTCCACATCAGCATGTGTTTGATAGGGGGACTCCGGATCAAACGCACCTTCGGGGGCACTGTTCATCTTCCAGTTGGCGGCTATGAGATATTTTCGCATGTGGATCAAGTATAGAGAGTAATTGAGTATTGGTGAATAGTCATTAGTCAATCGTCATTAGTCACTATTGACTATTTACTAATGACAAATGACTTACCTTGGTTCCTCTAATAAATTCCACTATTATTTGTCTGTGGAACAATCCAAACATATCGTCTTGGCAGCAGATCATGCCGGTTTCGATCTTAAAGAAGCCATCAAGGCCTATCTGACAGAGAAGGGCATTGATATTGTGGATATACAACCAGACCTCATCGATGGAGATGATTACCCAGAAATCATACGTAAAGGGTGTGCTGCAGTACTGGAATATAACTGCGCAGGTATTGTTTTTGGTGGCAGCGGTAATGGTGAGGTGATGGCTGCAAACAAAGTATCAGGAATTCGCTGTGCGCTTTGCTATAGTAAAGAAACAGCCAAGCTCGCACGCGAACATAATAATGCCAACGTTATGAGTCTCGGCGGAAGAATGCTGGATGAAGAGCTGGCAAAAGATCTCGTGGATATATTCTTAACCACAGACTTCGAGGGTGGTAGCCGCCATGAACGACGTGTTAATGATCTAGAGTCTTCCGTATGATCACATCAACTATCCTCATAGCGCCCTCTATACTCTCTGCAGATTTCTCCAAGCTGCAGGAGGAAGTAGATTCCATAGCTGGTAGTGCTGATTGGCTACAGGTAGACGTAATGGATGGACATTTTGTTCCGAACTTAAGCTTTGGAGCACCGGTTCTTAAGTGGCTGAAGACAGATCTTCCTTTAGATATTCATCTAATGGTGCAAAATCCGGCAGATCGTGTGCAAGAATTTTTAGATCTCGGTGCTGCGAATATTACATTTCATGCAGAAGCAGTGAAGGATACTAAGGAGCGCAAAGAGCTCATGGATAAAATTCGCTCCGGTGGAGCAACGGCAGGTATTGCTATAAATCCGGAGACATCTATTGATTCTGTAGGGGATGTACTGAAGAGTATTGATTTGCTTCTTGTTATGTCTGTACATCCGGGATTTGGAGGGCAGGAATTTATCGATCACGTCTTAAGCCAAGTGCAAACAGCTAGGGCTGCCTATCCAGACCTTATGATTCAGATGGATGGAGGAATAGATGAGAAGACAGCTCCTAAATGCATCAAGGCAGGTGCAAACAACCTTGTTTCAGGCAGCTTTATTTTCGGAGCTAAGGATCGTACAATGGCCATCACATCCCTTCGATCTTCATGAGATTTCTTATTCCACTTTTCGGTTTAGCTGCACTGCTATCGGCTTGTTCATTTTCTCCTGGAGAAAATGAAGGACCACAGAAAATTGCTCTTGTAGGACCCGAAGATCAAGCGGTTTCTATTACTGTAGAGATTGCTGATGACCCCGAAGAGCGGTCTCAGGGGCTTATGAATAGAGAATCGATAGCAGTAGACCATGGAATGCTATTTTTGTTCGATAAAGCAGAGCCATTGACCTTTTGGATGAAAAATACGGTCATACCATTAGATATCATCTTCTTTGATGGAAGAGGGCAGTTTATCGGAGCAGACTCTATGCTGCCATGCACTGAAGACCCTTGTCTTCGTTATACGTCTTCCGGACCTTCTTCTACTGCACTTGAGGTGAAAAAAGGTTTCGTCGAACTCCATGGTATTGGACCGGGATGGAGAATTGCTCTTCCAGTAGAGTAGAAATTACCCTATTTGATAGTCTGTGAGGTTCTCTTGAATACGTTCTAGCGTGTTAACTTTACTTGGCAATAAGAAAACTTTACCTGTCATTTTTTCATAGAGATCAATGTATTTTGCTCCGAGCATCATACGTACTTCGTCTGTGATTTCCGGCCATGTGGACTTATCTCCGTATTCAAATCCCTGCTTACGAAGCCACAATCGGAAGAACTCCTTATCCAAACTTTCCGGCTCTTGTCCCGCATCAAAGCGTTCCTGATACGTCTCTTTTACCCAGTACCTGGAGGAATCTGGTGTATGAACTTCATCAGCAATTGTCAGATTTCCCTCCTCGTCGTAGCCCATTTCATATTTAGTATCGACGAGAATCAATCCATGTTTATCTGCCAGTTCTTGTCCTCTACGGAATACGGCAAATGCCTTTTCTTCAATCTCTTCCCATTGCTCAGGTGTAGATAGATTTTGTTCAAATATACCATTTTTGTTGATTAATTCATCGTCTTCACCTTTAGTGGTTGGCGTCGAAATGATGTCATCAAACTTCTGATTCTTTACCATTCCCTCGGGAAGCGTGTTTCCACAGTAGTTTCGGACGCCATTGTCGTAATTGACCCATACGGCAGTCTTGCTGGAGCCTGTTAAATACGCTCGAACTACTATCTCAACAGGAACCATTTTGAGGTCTTTGACAACCATTACGTTAGGGTCAGGGCTCGCAATAACCTGTGTTGGCATGATGTCGGCTATTTGATCAAACCACCAGGCGCTGATTTGGGTCAAAACTTGACCTTTTAGAGGGATGGTAGTCCAGTTGATATCAAAGGCAGATTGTCTATCTGTAGCGATCAAAATACGCTGTTTTTGGTCTTTTTGGAAGTACACATCACGTACTTTTCCACCATATTTTTCTCCCAGATTCTTAAAATCTGTGGTTTCTAGGGTGGTTGAAAGAAAGGGCTCTAGAGCCGATGAGGTTGTAGCTGTAGTTGTCATATGGCTAGATCATAGATCAATTTTTGCGGTGAGGGAAATAGGCTGCTTTACATCTATGTGAGAGGGGATAATTGTCAAATATTGCAACGGTTTCAGGCTCATTTTCGGATGAAATCACATATTGAGAAAATGCCGTTTTTCCGCTATAATTAGATGATATATCAAAACAAACGTAATGAGCCTGAGGCTCATAGTCACACAAACAACAAATGACACCAGAAGTCACTCATCTCCTCCCGGGATCCATCGAAAATATCCGCCAAGCGGTCGAAGGTTTTGCAGGAGTTGGGTCGCTGACACATTTCGAAAAATCACTCAGACAGCAGTGGATAGAATCTCTTCTTTCGCATATCGGATATGAGTTTCTCTCCAAGACAGAGAAAGGTCTCGTTCGAAAGTATATCCAAAATGAAACTGGGTATTCGCGAGCGCAAACTGCCAGGCTCATTAGTGCGAGCATGAGTACAATCGCAAATCGAGCAAAGCCATTGCCGGAAATGAGGCAGTCAAACGATCGTCGCATGGGACGTATGCTCACACTGGCAACAGCGTCAATGGGAGTACTTCTTCTGTTTGCCGTTGCAAGGCCCAGCAACGATCTTAAATTTCTCAATGCCAATGTTCAAAAGTCACTTAATGTTCCTTTGGATCCATCAGTAGATCCTTTCGATAGAAGTGATCCTACATTTACACATACAGTTCCTATGCAGACTGTGGTGTATTCCATGGTGAAAGATGAGAAGTATCCGTTGTATATGCAGCGCGAAGATATTGCCTTTTCCCGTGGAGTTGCTGTGGCATACGAGAAGATTGTTGCTACTTCTACAGAAGATCTTCTCAAAAGGACAGAAAGACGGCGTCAAATGCGGGCATTGACTGCATCGATTGCATATAAGCCATCTGCACCATCTACCGAAGTCATGGAGCAGGTTACCGGAGACCGAGTACTGAGTTTAGGAAGTGCTACTGTGCGACAGGAGAATGCTGTGACACAGATTCGTGGACACGCTCAGGATACGCGTGCGGGCATTATGTCGGATCTCTTTAAGAGAGCTGCGGACCGTCGCTCGGTGCGACTTGCTCGTGTTCCGGAGGAAGATCGCTATGTTTCAGAAACCGCACATGCTGGTGCGCCAGTGATTAGCGCAGGTCCTATCTTTGCTTCTGCTCCAAACATTTGGAATGCCATTGGTGGTGGAGACAATGGACAAGTACTTATGGTTGTAGATGGCACACCACAATGGACATTTATCAATCAGACAAACGTGCAGTCGCTTCCGTCGGGCTACATCAGTCGTCGTGGCGGAGGAAGTGGGCGAGGAGGTGGAGGTGGAGGTGGAGGAGGAAGTACAGGGTCCGCAGGAGCGGATGGTGCAACGGGAGCTACAGGAGCTACCGGTGCGGATGGAGCAGATGGCCCTACACTTGGAATCTACAACTCTTTGATTCTCGAAAGCTCTGGAAACTTAGCTGCCGGAAATGCCAGTGGTCAAAATTTGTTTAACCTCGGATTACTTACGACATCTGGAGCATTGATCGTCGAAGGGACAACAACACTCAACTCTACCGTCGCAATCAATGGTGTCACGTACGTCTTCCCATCCTCAGATGGTTCATCTTCCGGAAAAATCCTCGCTACAGACAGTAATGGAAATCTCAGCTGGACTGCAGATACGGATACCAATACTACAAACTCCGCAGGCCAGGGCATCTCCATCAA